>JAFDER010000189.1 GCA_019310245.1 Deltaproteobacteria bacterium | reverse complement strand
TGCCCGACCACGTGCCGGTGCGCGACCTGCACATCGGCGTCGTCTCGACGGACATGGGCACGGGCGGCTACAGCGTGGAGACCTGCTCCGACCCGATCGACGGTGACAACGGTGAGCTCCAGCACTCGCCGAACCCCTCGATCGGCGGCTGCGAGTCCGCGTACCCCACGTACCTGTCGTACGAGTCCGAGGAGCCCAACATCCCCGCCATCGACCTGATGGCCACGGGCTTCGGCTGCATCGCCACGCTCGGCATCGACGGCTGCGGGTTCGAGCAGCAGCTCAAGGCCTCGGCCAAGGCGCTCATCGACCACCGCGACGGCGTGAACGCCGGGTTCCTCAGGCCGGACTCCATCCTCACGATCCTGTTCGTCTCCGACGAGGAGGACTGCTCCGTGGCCCCGGGCAACGAGGGCATCTTCGACACCCTGGACTCGAGCCTGGGCCACCTGAACCTGCGCTGCTTCCACCACCCGTACATGGTCGAGCCCATCGAGACGTACATCGCCGCGTTCCAGTCGCTGCGCGCCGATCCCGAGAAGCTCGTGCTCGCGTTCATCGTGGGCGTGCCCCAGACCGAGGTGTGCGAGGGATTCGGCGACGAGATCTCCACGTGCCTCGATCATCCCGACATGGTCGAGTCGGTCGATCCGGTCTCCATGACGAGGCTGACGCCATCCTGCGTCACCAGCACGGGTGAGGCGTACCCGCCGAGGAGGTTCATCCAGATCGCCCAGCAGTTCGGCGACTCCGCGCTCGTGCAGTCCATCTGCACGGACGACTTCAGGCCCGCCATCAATGGCCTGACGAACAAGCTCCACGAGGTCGTGGACTCGGTCGCCATCGTGCGCGAGCTCGCCACGGACAACGACTGGGAGCACGAATTGCCGTGCCGCTGCGTGGCTGAGTGCCGCATCATCGAGGCGCTCTCCGACCTGCGCGGCTGCGAAACCGTGAGCAAGCCCTGCTACGAGCCCGCGGGCCCGGGCACGGGCTGCTCGGATCCCGAGGTGGACCCCGACGGTCTGCAGCACACGCTGTGCGAGATCCCGCGCGTGGCCACGACCATGACCCCGTGCCCCGATCCGGCGAACCCGCCAGCGTGCAACGATCCGACCGTGACGCACACCGTGGAAACCACGTCCGTGGACGGCGCCTGGCCCGGCGGGTGGTACTACTACGGCCGCAACTGGACCGACGGCACGATCATCTACGCCGAGCCCCAGATCCTCTTCACCGATGGCATGGAGCCCGAGGAGGGGTCGAACGTCTACATCCAGTGCGAGTCGTTCATCTGCCCGGAGAACAGGCAGTGCGGCCCCGCCTCGAACCCCGAGGCCGTGTGCTGTAACTTCGACGAGTTCTGCCGCAATCCGCCCGCAGGCGTGTGCGAGGTCCGTCCCGACTAGACTCTCCCGCGTCCCTTCACCGACAGCCTGATTTCCGCCCGCCACGCCCCCGTGCGTCTTGTGCTTGGCCTGCCGTCCCCTGGCGGGTATAATCCCGGCCCACGGAGGGCAGAGATGATGAAGGCTACGCTCCACGTGTTCGCGATCGTGTGCGCCGCCCTGCTGGCGGCTCCACAGGCGGCCCTGGCCCAGGACGAGGACGACGCCTGGCTCGCCGGCGACGAGGGCGAGGCCGCCCCGCAGGAGGGCGGGGCCGTGGGTGCAGCGGCGACCGATGCCTCGGCCGAGGAGTCGAAGCCCGAGGGCGTGGACGAGGCCTGGCTCGAGGGCAAGGAGGTCAAGGAGGTGGAGGGGCCGGAGGAGGACACCACCTACACCCTCAAGGAGCTGCCCAAGAAGTGGTACTACGGACTCGGCGCCAGGATGCACTACCTTCTCATCCCGGGCGGCGTGATCGAGCTGTTCCCCGTCGAGCGCGCCCCCACGGTGCAGGGATACTCGGCCGGCATCGAGGCGGTGTTCCGCCGCGACGGGCTGAGCATCGTGCCCCACATCTCGTTCGGCCAGCTCAAGGGCAAGGGCGCCTTCCAGGAGGATGGCGACCCGGACACGGACATCGAGTGGTGGGTCAACGACCTCAAGCTGCTCATCATCGGGGTCGAGTTCTACGGCTCGGTCAAGATCAAGGACTGGGTCCAGTACTACTACGGGGCCGGGATCTCGTTCTTCTTCCGCCTGGGCGACGACGACATGGTGCGCACCGAGGCGTACCGCGACCCCTCGTCCGGCAAGCTCAAGCCGTGCGAGGGTCCGGGCCTGCCCGCTCTCCCGGGCCTGGATCCGCAGTTCTGCGAGACCACCGGAGGCCACTACGGCAACAACTGGAAGGGCTGGGCGGCCGACCCCTTCTACGTCCCGTACATCAACGTGACGCCTCTCGGCTTCCGCTTCAAGCCGATCCCCAACCTCTACATCAACGTCGACGCCTCGCTGGTCCTGCCCCTGCTTCCGAGGTTCGGCATGAGGGTCGGCTACCTCTTCTAGACGCTTCCTCGCTACATCACATCAACGGGTTCCTGGACAGTGATGATGAGGGCCGCCAGTGGCTCGAGAGCGGGCAGGGTGAGGGGTCGAAGCCACCCTGAAGTTCCCCCGGGTGGCGGAGCGCCCCGCACTCCTGTCCGCTCATGCGGGCCGGGCTGCCCCTTCGACAAGCTCAGGGACACGGGGACGAGACTGCAGCAGTGGTGAGAGGACGGTAGCGAGGGAGCTACGCCGCTTTCTTCATGCCCTCGGACTCGGGCTGCACGTCGAGGAACGTGGCGCGCTCGCTGCGGATCATCTCGAGCATCGCGTTCTCCGGCATGAAGCCCATGTCGATGAGCGCCTGGATGTAGCCGTCCGTGTAGCCCTGCATCCATCGGAACTTCGTGCTCGAGGACCCCCCGTACTGGAGCTCGAACATGCGGTTGAGCAGCTCCGAGACCTTGACCTTCCAACCCTTCCCGTTGATCATGACTCCCCTCCTCGGGCTTTTCGTGAGGCACCGGGAAGTATGCCTCTTCACGGGCCCGCATCTCCAATTTTTGACGTGCGGAAGGCTCAGGTCCGGCGGGAGGGGTCCGTTGGATAGTGGATCGTGGGCACCGGCACCGGCTTGAATGGGTTGAAGTACAGGCCCAGCGACGCGAGCGCGATCGTCGTGAACTGCGTGACGTACGAGGCCACGCTCTCGAGGTATTCGGGGTGGTAGATGGCCACGACGAGCATCCAGCTGACGGTGAGCAGAGGCTTGAGGGCCTTGGGGATGTACCTCAGTCCCGCACCCGCGCCCGTGAGGGCGAGCATGACGACGAGCACGATGTACTGGCCGGGTACCTGCGAGAGCGCTGCTCCCTGGCCGGATGGCTGGAAGGCTGTCGCGAGGATGCAGATCGAGGCGCCGCCGAAAATCGCCGAGGTGGCCCCGCGGGCCGATCCCCGGGCGTGCCCGACCACGACCGGAAGCGCGAAGTACAGGGGCGTGATGAAGTGGTCGTTGAGGTTCACGGATCCCGACGTGAGCTTCTGCACGACGGCGAGCACGCTGAACGCGGCCAGCATGGCCGCCTCCTCCGGCTCGAGGAAGATGCGGCCCCTGCGCTTCATGATGAGGTACGTGACCAGGGCGATGAGGACGAGGCTTGCCAGCGTCATGGCTTCGCCTCCTCGCCCGCCCCGGGCTTCTCCGGCGGCTCGGGTGCGTCCTCCACCTCGATGACGTCCGCCGCGGCGCCCGGCTCGAACCTCCAGCTCCCGTCCTGGTAGTGGAACGTGAGCTCCCTGCCGAGGAACTGCGCCGCTCCGGGGCATTCCTTCCAGCGGAGCGAGAATTGCGCCGTCGAGATCCTGAGCAGGTCATGGCTGTCGTCTCCGCTCATCGTGGACTTCACGATCTCGTACTCGCAGGAGCGGAACAGGGCAGCCAGGAATCGCTCGTAGCGCTCGCGGCCCGTGGAACGGATGTAGTCGTCGCGCTTGGCCATGAAGTCGTCGTAGTCCCGCCCCTCGAGCAGGGCCTTCTGTGCGGGAGGCAGGATGAGAAGGCACAGCCTGCGTGCCTCGGCTTCCTCGTCCGTGGTCTCGAGGAACATCTCCGGGCCGGTCACCAGCTCGCGTTCCTGTTCCTCGAGGAGCTCCACGCCCTTCGTGACCACCCAGAGCCTGTAGGAGGCCGAGGAGATGTTCTTGCGCTCGCGCGGCGTGAGGCTCTTGAACCGCTTGAGCCCGGCGCTGACGGCTTCCTTGCGCAGCTTCTCGAGGATGCCTTCCCCGGCGCTCTTCACCCTGGCGATGAGTGCCTTCTGCGCCGTCTTGGGCTTCGTCCAGGAGCTCAGCGTCTCTGCGTCCGGCAGGTTCTCCTCTCCCTTGGCCGCCAGCGCCGCGAGCCCCAGCCGCGTGACGTGCGGGGTGGCCCTCTTCGGGTCCTCGAAGACGGCCGGGTCGTCGATGCCGCGGTTCCCCTCCTTGCCGAGCGCCGCGAGCCCATTCTGGAGCAGCCAGGTGGTCTTGCTCTTCTGCTTGATCGTGCGCTGCTGATCTCCGGGCAGCTTCTTGAACGCCTCCTCGCCGCGCAGGAGCACCGTCTGCTGGAGCGTCTTGTACTGCTCAAGGCCAGCCGTGGAGCAGGCGTTGAAGGCGGAGAGGATCTGGTTGTACTCCTCGAGGCCCCTCTGCTTGATGTCGCGCTCTGCCCTCTCCTTGAACCCGAGCTCGGGATCCTCGATCAGGGTGTCCAGGTCCGCCGCGATGAGGGCCTTGACGAGCTTCGCGAGGGTGGTCTCCGCCGTGTTGTAGCTTCCGAACGCGCTGATCACCGCCAGGGCGATCGTGCACAGGAGCGAGACGGCGAGCGTGATGAGCACAGTCCAGGGCCGCTGCGTCAGCGTCGTCGTGGGAGCCGACGTCATGCTCGTCACGCTCAGGGGGCGGGTGTACGTGCTGTGCACGTCCTCGAGGGAGATCTCCTCCGTGGTCGGCCCGTCAGTGGGCGGTCCCTTGTCATTCTTCTCGTTCACGTCGAGGGGAGCGTATCAGCGGCGCGCGGCGGTGTAAAGGATGGCGGCAGTGGCATTCGCGCCTCCTGGTGGTAAACTCCGCGGCCGTGACGCTGAGGCTGTGCATACGGACGGTGGGATGCCGCACGAACCAGGCGGACTCGCTGGCGCTCGAGCTCGCCGGCGCGGCAGGCGGTGCGCAGGTCGTGGGAGAGATGGAGGACGCCGACGTGGTGATCATCAACTCCTGCGCCGTCACCTCCCGCGCCGCGCGCGACGTCAGGAGGCTCGTGGGCCAGGCCAGGCGGCGCGCGCCGCGTGCGCGCCTGATCGTCACGGGATGCATGGTCGAGGTGGAGGAGCCCGATCTGTGGACGTCGCTCGGCGTGAGCCGCGTGGTGCCCGGCGCCGAGAAGATGAGCGTGCTCGATGGCTTGCTGGGCGGACCACCGCTCGAGAGGGCACTGAGCTCCTTCAGGCCCGCTCTCAAGGTGCAGGAAGGCTGCTCCATCGGATGCCGCTACTGCATCGTGCCTCGCACGCGCGGACCGGAGCGATCGGTCGACCCGGACGAGGTCGAGAGGGCCGCCGCGAGCCTCGCCGGCCGTGGGGCCCGGGAGGTGGTCCTCACGGGCACGCAGCTGGGCGCTTGGGGCCGCGACCTCGAGCCCCCGCGCACGCTGGCTCAGCTCGTGCGCCGCCTGCTCGCGGGGCGTACGGTGCGCCGGGTGAGATTGAGCTCCATCGAGCCCTGGGGCCTCGACCCGGCGCTCACCGCGATGCTCGCCTCCGAGAGGCCTGGCTTCTGCCACCACCTGCACGTGCCCCTGCAGAGCGGGAGCGCCCGGATCCACCGGGCCATGGGCAGGCCCGGCGACCCGGACGCCTGGTACGCGACGCTCTGCCGTGCGGCGGCGCTTGCACCCGATGTCGCGCTCGGCACGGACGTGCTCGTGGGGTTTCCCGGAGAGGAGCCCGTTGATTTCGCGGACACGGAGGCGCTCCTCAGGAGCGTTCCTCTCTCGTACCTGCACGTCTTTCCCTTCTCACCCCGACCCGGGACGCCGGCCTCGGACATGCCGGGCCGGCCGGACGAGCGCGACGTGCAGGAGCGCGTGAAGTCTCTTCGCGCCCTGTCCACCGGGATGCGCGTGGCGTTCCTCGGGCGCCTGCTCGGATATGAGCTCGAGGTCGTGGTGGAGAGGGCGCGGCGCTCGGGGCGAGCTCGAGGTCGTGGTGGAGAGGGCGCGGCGCTCGGGGCCCGGCGTCGTGGGCACCAGCGCCGAGTACGCCCGCGTGGTCGTCGAGGATGGCCCGCACGAGCACGTGGGCCGGACCGTTGCCGCCCGCGCCGAACGCGTCGAGGACGAGAGGGTCGTCGCGCGCCTTGTCGGCGTGATCGAATGATCGACGCTCCGGGGTTTGACGCGCGTGGCGCCAGCGTGGATGATGGCCCCATGTGCGCCAGCGATGCCGGCGGCGTCTTCGCGCTTCTCTTCGACATGGATGGTGTGCTCGTGGACGTGTCCCGATCGTTCAGGCGCGTCATCCGCGACGTGGTCGAAGCGCTGGGAGGCGGGGAGGTCACCTCGGCCCACATCCAGTCACTCAAGCAGGAGGGGGGGTTCAACGACGATATCAGGCTGTCCGAGGAGCTGCTGCGACGCCGAGGTGCGGAGGTGGAGCACGGGCGCGTGAGGGGGCTCTTCGACGAGCTCTACCAGGGGTCGACCGACCGGCCCGGGGCGTGGCGCGAGGAGACTTGGCTCCTGCCCGCGGACGCGCTCGCCCGCCTCTCCCGCGGACGCCGGCTCGGCGTGGTCACGGGCAGGACGCGCGAGGAGGTCGAGATCGCGCGGGGGCTGGACGGACAGGCGCTGGACGCGTTCGAGTGCGTGATCACTCAGGACGAGCTGCCGCCGGGCCGCGGCAAGCCCATGCCGGACGGCATCCTTGCAGCCATGCAGGCCCTGGGCGCATCGCGGGGGACGTACGTGGGCGATGCCGTCGACGACATGAAGGCCGCGCGCGCGGCGGGCCTGAGGGCGATCGGCGTCATCCCGCCCGGAGCCGGGGCCGGGAGGAGGCTCGAGGACTTGATGCTCGAGGCCGGTGCGGATACTGTCCTGGGTTCCATCCGTGAGCTGGAGGATCGTCTGTGAGCTACGCCGAGCAATTCGACTTCCTGACCTTCGACTGCTACGGCACGCTCATCGACTGGGAGAGCGGCATCCTCGAGGCGCTCCGGCCGCTCATCGCGTCTCACGGCGTCAAGCTCGATGACGTGCACATCCTGACATGGTACGCGGAGCTCGAATCGAAGATCGAGAAGGGAGAGTACAGGCCGTACCGGGAGATCCTCGCCGAGGTGGTGCGCGGGTTCGGCAGGAAGTTCGGGTTCAAGCCCTCCGCGGACGACGAGGCGTGCCTGGCGAACTCGCTGGGCCGCTGGAGGCCCTTCGATGACACGGTGGAGTCGCTCCAGGCCCTCGGCCGGAAGTTCAACCTCGTCGTGATCTCGAACGTGGACGACGACCTGTTCGCCGCGACGCGCGAGACGCTCGGCGTGGACCTGCACGCCGTGATCACGGCCCAGCAGGCACGGGCCTACAAGCCGTCGAAGAGGGTGTTCCAGCAGGCGCTCATGCAGTTCGGCTGCCCGGCCTCCCGCGTCATGCACGTGGCCCAGTCCATGTACCACGACGTGAACGTCGCACACAGCCTGGGGATCACGACAGTGTGGGTCAACAGGCGCATCGCCAAGAAGGGGTCCGGAGCCACGCTCCCTGCCGCGGGGCAGGCCGACTTCGTGGTCCCGAATCTCAGGGCGCTCACCGCGATCCTCCTGTAGTGCTGCGCTTCGACAGGCTCAGCGCAGCGGAAAGGCTGAACAGGTTTGGGCCGCCCGGGCGACTCTCTTTGAGGGACGAAACGGAAAGGATGTGAGAAAAATGGCCCACGTGCGTCTTGGAGGCCTGCCGGCCCTGCTCCTGCTCTTGACCCCCGCCTGCGACCAGAGCGATCCTCTCTGGCCCGATGCGGTTGCGGACGGTCCCGCGGACGTGTCCGGGGACGCCGATGCCGCGTACGACCCGGGGACGGAGGACTCCACTTCCAGCGATCCCGCTGGCGAGGACCCCGGAACCGTGGATCCCGGCGGCGACGATGCTCCCACGGGATGCGTCCCCTCCGTCGCCACGAGCTCGAACTTCACGACGGTGTCCGAGTTCATGGACTTCGTCAACGAGCAGAGGCGCAACTACGGCGGGGAGGGAGGCTACGGCCGGCACGACCGCTGGAAGGGCATCCCGTGGACGGGGGGCGAGTACCACACCGACACCACGTTCCCGAACGCCTTTCCCTGGGACGAGGGGCTTGCGGCGCGCGCCCAGGAGGAGGCCTGCCGCCTCGCCGCGGGCGGCGCCGTGGCCGGCACGAGGGTGGACGGGGCGAGCCCCGGGCAGAAGCCGTTCTGGATCTACGGGATCAACACCGCCGACTGGATGATCAGCTGCAAGGAGGATCCCGGGGACTGGGAGCCGGGGCCCTTTGGGGGCGATCTGCTCTTCGGCCTGCACAACAGCAACGGATCGTCGCGGCTGGGTCTGCACTACCACGACTTCGGCGGTGACGGTCCGGCGATCAACTACGCGGGTGCCGGCGCCGCCGAGACCGGCAGCTCGACATGGTGGGTGCTGCAGTTCGGACCGTGACCTTGCCCCGTGCGCGCCGCGCGGCTACCCTCGATCGAGGGTAGGTTGGCGGCGGGGGGGGAAGAACGATCCGAGAGGAACCGCTGAGCTCTGCATGCACAGGCCGTCGCGGCCCCACGCCCCTCCTCCTGCTCGCGGCGTGCGTGCTCTCGGTCGCCGGCCACGGCAGCGCCGCGCCCGATCCCGTTCCCGACGATCCCTGCCACGTGTTCCAGCAGATGGGTGAGGACGCGGGCCTCGCCACGCGGACGGTCGTGGCGCTTCTCCAGGATATCCAGGGGTTCATCTGGATCGGCACGCTCGACGGCCTCTTCCGCTTCGACGGAGTTCACGTCACGCGCTTCGACGAGGATGCCGGCCTGCCGTCGAGCTACATCCTCCAGATCGAGGAAGGGCCCGACGGCACGATCTGGGTCCTGACCCACGCCGGCGCGGCGCGCTCCGAGGGGCAGGGGTTCGTCGCGGTCGGGGCGGGCGAGATGGGGGATCAGGACGCGCGCCAGCCCCAGCGCATCGCCGTCGACGCCTCGCGCAACGCGTACGTCGCCTCGTCCCGGGGCCTGCTGAGGATCGGATCCGATGGGGGAGGCACCCGGACCTGGACGCAGGCGGACGGTCTGCCGGAAAAGGGCGTGGAGGCGGTCCACGTGGCCGTCGACGGCTGGGTGTGGTTCTCCTCCGGAGGCAGGGTCGGCGCGCTCGATCCGTCCTCGGGGAATATCGAGATGCTTCCCGCATCGGCCGGTGTGCCCGAGCACAATACCGTCCAGGCCATCATGAGCGACGGCCAGGGCAGGCTGTGGGTGCGCACCGACGATCACCTCGTCCGCCGCGAGCCCGGCACGTCCGTGTTCGTGCACGACGACGAGGGGCTGCCGCCCGCCTCCATCTATGGCATGCCGGCCCTTGCCCGGGACGGGGGGATCCTCGTGCCGACCGACTGCGGCCTGTTCTTCAAGTCCGATGGCGGCTGGAAAAGCGTCACGCAGGACGACGGGCTGCCGTCGAACGCGGTGTTCTCGGTCCTCGAGGATCACGAAGGGGCGCTCTGGCTCGGGTTCGGCGGCGTGGGGCTCGTCCGGTGGCCGGGGCGCCGGCAGTGGTCCGCCTGGACGACGGATCAGGGCCTTCCGGACAACACGGTGTGGCAGTCGGCCCGCGATCCCGAGGGGCGCCTCTGGGTCGGAACGAGCAACGGAGTCGCCGTCTGGGATCACGAGCGTCGCTCGTGGCGGGTGCTCACCGAGGAGGACGGGATCGCCGGCCCCGGCGTGTGGCAGATGGCCGTGGGCCAGGACGGCAGGATGTGGACCATCTCGAGGATGGGCGAGCTGACCCGCTACGACTCCAGGACGCTGGAGCCCGAGAAGGTGCCCGTACCAGGTGTCGACGACGGCAGGATGGCCAGGCTCACGGCGGGGCCGGATCGTACGCTCTGGGTCAGCAGCTACGAGCACCTCTTCACCGTGCGACTGCACGAGGGGCAGATGATCTTCGAGCCGGTCGAGTTTCCTCCCGAGGTGAGCGGCTGCACCAAGATCGTCTCGGTGGCACCCGACGGCGTGGTGTGGACCGGCGGGGTGGCCGGCCTGGCCCGGTTCGACGGCGTCGCGTGGAAGCACTTCTCGAAGAAGGACGGGCTACGCCTCAACCAGCTCGACTTCATGGTCGCCCCGTCGGGCAGCGAGGTCTGGTTCGTGTACCCGGATCTCGTGGGCGTGGCGCACCTCAGGCTCGTCGACGGCCAGCCGCAGATCAAGCACTTCGGGACCGCGCAGGGCCTTCCCAGCAACACGGTCTACTCGCTCGGGCTCGACGCGATGGGCCGGCTGTGGGCCGGCGGAAATGCCGGTCTCGCCGTGATGGACGGGGACGGCCCCATGCGCGTGTTCAACAGGAACGACGGGCTCATCTGGGACGACCTGTCGAGTCACAGCTTCCTGGCCGAACCGGATGGCTCCTTCTTCGTCGGCACGAGCCAGGGCCTGGCGCACTTCACTCCGAGCGGCGAGGCCGTGTCCGAGAAGGCCCCGAACGTTGTGATCACCTCGGCGACGCTGGGAGGGCAGGAGAGGATCGGGGACGAGGACGTTGACGTGGGGTACGACGAGCGCACCTTCGTGGTGAAGTACTCCGGGCTGACGTTCCGGGATCCGACGGCGGTGCGCTTCCGCTACCGTCTGGTCGGGCTCGAGGAGGAGTACCAGGAGACCGCGCTGCGAGAGCAGCGCTATCCCACCCTCCCGGCGGGCTCGTACCGGTTCGATGTGCTGTGCCGCTCGGCCTCGGGCATCTGGAGCGATCGGCCGGCGGTCTTCGAGTTCGTGGTGCGCCCTGCCTGGTGGGGGGCCTGGTGGACGAGAGTCTGTGCGGTGCTGCTCCTGTGCATCGCCGTGACGGGAGTGGTGTGGCTGCGCACGCGCAAGCTCGAGGCGGACCGCAGGAGGCTGGAGGCTGCGGTGGACGAGCGCAGCACCGAGCTCGCGAGGGCGAACAAGGAACTCGAGGAGATGTCGTACACCGACGCCCTGACCGGGACGCGCAACCGTCGCTACTTCATGACGGTCATCCCCGACGAGATCGCGCGGGTCATGCGCATGTACGACGACAGGACGGAGGACGAGTCCGACCGCAACCGGGACCTCGTCTTCTACATCGTCGACATCGACTGGTTCAAGAAGGTCAACGACGAGTACGGGCACAAGGCCGGGGACCGGGTGCTCTCCGAGGTGGCCCGGCGCATCAACTCGGCCCTGAGACAGTCCGACCTGCTCGTGAGATGGGGAGGCGAGGAGTTCCTGATCGTGTGCCGCGACTCGGAGCCCTCCGAAGGCTCGGGCGTGGCCCGGCGGATCCTGGATGCGGTCGGGAGCGAGCCGTTCGACCTGGGCGGGGGAGGCAAGCTCGTCCGATCCTGCTCGGTCGGGTGGGCCGCCTTCCCGTGGTTCTCCACCGCTCCCGACGTGGTCTCGTTCGAGACGGTGATCGAGCTGGCGGACAAGGCCCTGTACATGGCCAAGGAATCGGGCCGGGACAGGGCCGTTGGCGTCCTGCCACTGGCACGCGAGCCGCGCGCGGGCGAACCGGCGAGCTGGCTCGCCCGGCCTCTGGGCGAGCTCGAGAACAGGCACGTGCGTCTGGTGAGGGACCTGGGTCCGACGGTCAGGGCTTCTGCCCCTCGAACCTGATGCCCTCCGTGCACTCGGAGAACGCGCTCACGCAGACGCTCTTGTAGTCGCCTGCTCCCGCCTCTTCGCACTCGTTCTCGCAGGTCGTTCTGGTGAACAGGCAATCGTCGACGAGCGCCTGGATCTTCTTGCGCTCCTGCTTCACCTCGGCCTTGACCTGCTTCATCTCCTTGGACGTGACGCCGTAGTCGTAGAGCGCGGTGGTGAACCAGCACTGGTCGTACTCGTCCGAGTCCATGGTGAGCCTCACCTTGATCTGCGACGCCTTGCCGGAGTGCTTCTTCTCGGGGCAGAAGTCATGGCTCCAGCCGAGCCTGCCGACGCCGGAGGGCGTGGCGTCGTCGTGGATGAGGGCGCCCGTCGCCTTGTTGACCACCTCGTACTCGATCCGGCAGTTCAGGGAGGCGAGGAACAGGTGGTAGCAGGTCTTGGGGGCGACGGTGACGGTCTGCGTCCAGCCCCTCTTGACGGTGCCGATCGTGTCGCTGTAGGTCGGGTAGCTCTCGAAGAGCGCGGGCGGGAGCATGGAATGGTGCTCCGAGAAGATGGTCTCGAGCTTGGCCTCGGCCTCCAGCTTCTCCTGCTTCTAGAGATCCACGGCCCCCGTGCTCTGCAGGTAGAGTCTCACGTCCTTGCCCGCCTTCCAGCTCAGCTGCTGCGCGTCGGCCTTGAGCAGGAGCATGTGGCCCCCCGTCTCGGACAGGTTGTGGTAGACCGTCAGCTCGCCCTCGAGCACGGGCCACACGCACACTCCCCAGACCACCCTCTGCCGCCTCAGCTCGCCGTCCTTGTGCGTGAGCTCGATGAAGTCCACGTCCGTCTCCACCACCTGATCGGAGTGGCTGAAGGTCAGCCTCACCTGGTCGGGATCCGGGCTCTCGGCCCTCAGTGCGACGATCCGGTAGCAGGAACCCGCCTTGAGCTTCATCTTCATCGGCTTGGTCTTCTCGCCGATCGCAACGGGCTGCTCCTGGACGAGCTCGAAGCCGCCGAGGGCGCTCTGGGCCAGAGTGCGGGCCTCGGCCCCGGCATCGAGCACGGTCTGGTCCATGATGACCGCC
>JAFDER010000661.1 GCA_019310245.1 Deltaproteobacteria bacterium | reverse complement strand
GGCCTGCCCCTCGGGCATGATGTGCGTCTCGCTCGCCGCCAAGGGGATCTTGACCGGCGACTGCGTGGTGTACGTGGTCGGCGGCATGGACTCGATGAGCACGATCCCCTACCTGCTCAAGGACGTGCGATGGAAGGGGTTCAAGATGGGCGACAAGTCGCTCATGGACGGCTGGAGCGACTCCATCGATCCTCTGTGCGGCTACGGCATGGGCGTGACCGCGGAGAACGTGGCGGAGAAGAACGGCATCGGCCGCGAGGACATGGACGCGTTCGCCGTGGAGAGCCACAGGAAGGCGGCGAAGGCCTGGCAGGACGGGGCGTTCGACGAGGAGGTGGTGCCCATCGAGGTGCCTCCCGCGTCCAGGAAGGAGAAGGGGTTCACCTTCGACAAGGACGAGACGATCAGGGCCGACACGTCGGTCGAGGCCCTGGCGAAGCTCAGGCCCGCGTTCAAGAAGGACGGCACCGTCACGCCCGGAAACGCCTGCGGCATGAGCGACGGGGCCACGGCGCTCGTGGTCACGACGCGCGAGAAGGCGAAGGCGCTGGGGAAGCCTCCCCTGTTCTCGATCCTCTCCTACGCCTCCACGGCCGTGGATCCGGCCTACATGGGAGAGGGGCCGGGATACGCGATCCCTGTCGCGCTCGAGAAGGCCGGCATGACGCTCGGCGACATGGACTTCATCGAGGTGAACGAGGCGTTCGCGGCCCAGGTGCTCGCCAACGAGCGCAAGCTCGAGTGGGACCGCTCGAAGCTCAACGTGCACGGCGGAGCCATCGCGCTCGGCCATCCGACGGGGATCAGCGGGGCCCGCATTCTCGTCACGCTCTACAACGTTCTCAAGAGGAACGACGCCCGGCACGGCATTGCCTCCATCTGCGGGGGCGGCGGCGTGACCATGGCGATGGTCATCAAGAGGGAAAGCTAGGAGGAATGTGATGGACTTCCAGCTCAGCGAGGATCATCTGGCGATCCGCGACGCCGCTCGTGAGTTCGCCCGCAAGGAGATTGCCCCGCATGCGGACAAGTGGGACGAGGAGCACCACTGGCCGCAGGACGTCGTCCTGAAGATGGGCGAGATGGGTTTCTTCGGGTGCATCATCCCCGAGGAGTACGGCGGAACGGACGACGGGTGGCTGGCACTCGCGCTGATCAGCGAGGAGGTCGCGTACGCCTCCAGCTCCCTGCGCGTGTCCATCAACATGCAGGCGTCGGGCCCGGCGTACGGTCTGCTCCTCTACGGCACCGAGGAGCAGAAGAAGAAGTACATCCCCGGGCTCGTCTCGGGAGAGTCCATCGGCTGCTTCGCCATCACCGAGCCGGACGCGGCCTCGGACATCGTGGCCATGAAGACCACGGCCGTGCTCGACGGCGACCACTACGTGTTCAACGGCGAGAAGACGTGGATCTCCAACGCCCAGTACGCGGACCTGGCCCTGGTCTATGCCTACACCGACAAGACCAAGGGCTCCAAGGGCATGTCCAGCTTCATCGTGGAGCTCAAGGACAACCCCGGCATCGAGGCGCGCGGCCTCGACAAGATGGGGACGCGGTCCTCTCCGACGGGGCTCATCGCGTTCAACGACGCGAAGGTGGACAGGAACGCGCTCCTGGGAAGCGAGGGCGAAGGCATGAAGCAGGTGTTCGCGTGCCTCAACCGCACGCGGCTCAACTGCGCCGCCGGCGCCGTGGGCGTGGCCCAGGCCTGCCTGGATCTGACGATCCAGTACGCCAACGAGCGCAAGGCCTTTGGCAAGGAGATCGGCAAGTTCCAGATGATCCAGGAGATGGTCGCGCAGATGGCGGTCGAGATCGAGGCCTCCCGCCTCATGGTCTACAGGGCGGCCTGGCAGAAGGACCAGGGACAGCTCGGCAACACGCTCGAGACGTCAATGGCAAAATTCTACGCCGCGGAGACGGCGCAGAAGGCCTCGCACTGCTGCATGAAGGTTCTGGGCTCGATGGGCTACTCCACAGAGTTCTCCGCCGCGAGGTACTACCGCGACGCGGTGCTCTAC
>JAFDER010000660.1 GCA_019310245.1 Deltaproteobacteria bacterium | reverse complement strand
GCATCGTGAGCTGCGGTTTCGCGGTGGGGGAGAAGTTCGGGGCCGTCTTCGTGCCCGAGGCCGGGGACTACCCCTTCACCATCGACGAGGTGCAGTTCATGCTCACGCCCTACAGCCAGGGAAGCACCAGCTGCGAGGAGCAGACGGCCGGCGACTTCACCGTCACGGTCGAGATCTGGAACGACGATGCTCCCTCCGTCGACCCGCCCCGGCCGCCCGTCTACCAGTCCACCGACTGGAGCGTGACGACGAGCACGACAGCTCTCAACGTGCTCGACATCGCCGGCGACCGCGAGGTCCTCGTCGAGAGCGGCGTGGTGCGCGTCGCCGTCACGATCCCGGCCATCGACGCGATGCCCGTTCGCGACATCGACGGGATCACGGCCGAGCGCAACCTCATCCACCTCGACTCCGGCAGCTGGAGCTGGTCCGAGGACCTTGGCCTGACGGGCGACTGGCTCGTCAGGCTCGTCGTGATCCCGCAGGAGAGCGACGAGGTCGAGCCGGTGCCCGACGCCTCCGACGATCCCGCGGTCGACCCCGTCGATGCCGCCGACGACGTGCCCGCCGATCTGGAGACGGACACGCAGCAGGACGTGCAGGACGAGGGCGACGGATCGCTGTCCGGCGGCGGGTGCGGCTGCGTGCTCGCCGGGGGAGCTGGACCCGCCTCGCTCCTGCCTCTCCTCCTCGTCCTGCTCTCGCTCTGCCTCCCCGGGCGCCTGAGCCGACGCTGAAGCGGCACCTCGATGCAAATATGAGCACGCCGCAGCCTGTCGAAGCATAGACAGTATCGAGGTGGATCGGTATAATGTCGGCCTAAGGCCGGAGTACCGGCAGGGGTCCGATTATACTGGATAATCCGGATTCACCGAAGAAAGGCGATCCCGCTCCTCATGCAGTATACGCAGTTTGGCAAGTACCTGCTCCTCGACCGTATCGCCGTGGGCGGGATGGCGGAGGTGCACCGCGCCAAGTCCTTCGGCGTCGAGGGATTCGAGAAGATCCTTGCCATCAAGAAGATCCTGCCCCACGTGGCCGAGGACATCGAGTTCGTCGAGATGTTCATCAACGAGGCGAAGATCGCCTCCCAGCTCACTCACTCGAACATCACCCAGATCTTCGATCTTGGAAAGATAGACGGGAATCTGTTCATCGCGATGGAGTACGTCTGGGGCAAGGACCTGCTCCAGCTGATCAACTACTTCCGCAGACGCCGCGAGTCCATGCCGGGGCCCATGGCCGTGTACATCGCCACCCGGGTGTGCGAGGGCATCGACTACGCGTACCACAAGCGCGGGGCGCACGGTAAGCCGCTCAAGATCATCCACCGCGACGTCAGTCCCCAGAACATCCTCATCTCGTACGACGGTGAGGTGAAGATCATCGACTTCGGCATCGCGAAGGCGACGCTCCACCACTCGGAGACGCAGGCCGGCCTGCTCAAGGGCAAGTTCTCCTACATGTCGCCGGAGCAGGTGCAGGGCTTTCCCATCGACCACCGCTCGGACATCTTCGCCATCGGAACGTGCCTGTTCGAGATGCTCACCAGCCAGAGCCTGTTCCGCGGGGAGAACGACTTCATCACGCTCGAGCGCGTGCGCAAGGCCGAGGTCCCGAACCCTACCGACATCAATCCGAAGATCCCCAAGAGCCTCGAGAAGATCGTCATGAAGGCGCTGGCCCTGGAGCCCAAGGACAGGTGGCAGCGCGCGGCCGACTTCCAGGACGCGCTCCAGCGCTTCCTGATCACCTCTCCGCCCATCTACACGGCCAAGCGGCTCGCCGACTGGGTCAAGCTCACCTTCGCCGGAGACATCGATGCGGACAAGGGCCGCATGGAGGAGTACTCCAAGCTCGGTCCCGAGGTCCTCAGGCGGTCCATCCCGCCCTCGCGCCCGCCCGCCGCCAGGACGCCGAAGAAGAAGCCGGCGATGACGATGATGGGCATGCCCGCCGTGGGCGGGCTTCCCTCTCCGGGCGGGCCTCCCCCTCCGGTCGCTCCCCCCGCGCCGCAGCCGGGTC
>JAFDER010000019.1 GCA_019310245.1 Deltaproteobacteria bacterium | reverse complement strand
GACGAACTGCGCCAGGACGTCGACCAGGTCCGACGGATCGTCGCGCAGGAAGGCCGTCGCGTCCACGGGCACCTGGCTGGCCAGGATCTCGATGGCATCGACGACCTGCGGGCCGAGACCGCCACCCGTGGTGCTGATCGTGAAGACAAGGGGATGGCCCGAGACGTCCTCAGAGTCCGTGCCTCTCGCGATGAGGGTCATGACATCGCGGCTCGAGCCGGAGCCGACCCCCGAGTTCACCCCGATGTACCTGGCGCCGATGGCGCCAAGCGCCTCGATCGCCTGATCGTGATCGTAGCTCGGCATGCACATGTACATCCCCTCGTCGAAGTCCTCGTCGCCGAACTGGACCACGATGGGCAGGGCGTCCGGCCGGAAGCAGGGCCAGCCCACGGCCCCGGGCGTTGCGCAGGTCCAGGTGGCGGGCGTCACGCCTCCCCACCCGAGAAAGGGCGACAGGTCGCCCGAGGCCAGCGCGTAGAGGTACTGCGTGTAGGGCTCGTACTGTCCGCAGCCCGTGAACCAGTCGTCCAGGGAGGATTCGACGGCCACCACGTCGTCGGTCACGCCCTGGAGCACGGCCATGTTGTACCTGCAGTCCGTGCAGTCCTCGAACCGGCCCACGCCGAACCACACGTCCGGGATCTCCTCGCGAACGCCGGGAACGACGATCGACAGGAGGCTCGCGTGCAGGTTGTTGATCTCGTCGCTCATCGAGCCCGAGGAGTCGAGCGCGAAGAACACGTCCGCCATCTGGATGGAGGACACGAGGACGAGATGGTCCAGCCCGGGCTCCGGCATGCGAAGCGGACTGCCGGGGCTGCTGTCATGCATGACGAAGACGGGGAAGTTCTCGCTCTCCGGATGACCGGGGGTGTCGAGCGGATCGGTGCGCCGGCCGATCTCGATGAGGTCCGGGGTGCCATCGCCGTCCGTGTCACCGTCGAAGGGGTTCAGCCCGTTGTCGAACTCCCACTCGTCGGACAGGCCGTCCGCGTCGGAGTCGGGGTCGCGGAAGTCCGGCACGCCGTCCGCGTCCGTGTCCACGGGCGGGGTCTCCAGGTCATCGTCGCCGGCCTCCAGACTGTCGTCCACACCGTCGCAGTCCACGTCCAGGTCCAGGTAGTCGGGCAGGCCGTCCCCGTCCGTGTCCAGCTCTCCCTCGTGGCCGTCCCAGATCGTGTCCCCGTCCGAGTCCGGATCCCGGAAGTCCGGCACGCCGTCCGCGTCCGTGTCCACGGGTCCGGTCGCCAGATCCCCGTCCCCGGCCTCCGTGCGATCCGCGATGCCGTCGCCGTCGGAGTCCGTGTCCTCGTAATCGGGTGCGCCGTCCCCGTCCGTGTCCGGCGCGCCGCCCGGATCCGAGCGGCCCTCGTCCAGGTCCGTGATCGTGTCGCCGTCCGTGTCCAGCATCCCCGGAATGTCGAGCGGCGGCTCGACGGCGGGCTCGATGGACGCATCGCTCGTCACGGCCCGCGAGCCGTAGCAGGAGGTCGCGAGGGCACACAGGAGCGTGCAGATCGTCAATCCACGCATCGTATGGTATAGGTCACATCGTGCACCGCGTGGGTTGAACCGTTCGCCTCGCAACCGCAGCGGCGGAGCCGTGCTTGTCATCGAAGCGGCGAGATCGTAGGATTTCGAGGCTTCCGCCGCCGAGGCGGTGGCAGACGTATCCATGAAGAGCATCAAGAATGCCATACTGGTGGGAGCACTCACCACGGCCGCCATCGTGGCGTTCTACATCGCGTTCATGTTCCTCTCTGAGGAGTACAGCGAGAGGGACACGTACCTGCTGCACGCCTACTTCAAGGACGCCTCCGGGCTGTACAAGGCCTCGCGAGTGAACATGGCCGGCATCCAGATCGGCCACGTGTCCGACATCCGGCACGACAAGGGCAAGGCGCGCGTCGAGGTGGCCATCCTCAAGAAGCACGACATCTTCGACAACGCCACCATCGCCATGCGCACGGCCTCCATCATGGGCGACGCGGAGCTGGGCATCACGCCGGGCACCAAGGACGAGCCAAAGCTCGAGGATGGAGACAGGATCAAGCGCGTCATCGAGGAGGGGGGGCTGGACGAGATCCAGCGAACGGTGGGCGAGATCACCAAGGACCTCAAGCAGGTCACCGAGACGGCCAACAAGGTGTTCGGCTCGCCGGAGAGCGCCGAGAAGCTCGAGCAGATCCTCACGAACCTGCACGACATCACCGAGAGCCTGGACTCGACGCTCGAGATGAACACGGAGCTCGTCAACAAGACCGTCGAGAACATCGAGGGGATCACCTCGGACTCCCGGCCGCAGATCAGGGAGATCCTCAATGACGTCAAGTCCGTGACGGAGGACATCAAGGGGCTCGTGAGCCAGCAGGAAGGCGAGGTGGGCGAGACGGTCTCGGACCTCAAGGGCAGCCTCAAGACGCTCAACAGCGCCATCGAGAAGCTCGACCGGACGATGACCAACGTGGAGCAGGCGAGCGAGGACATCGCCAACGAGAAAGGCACGCTGGGCAAGCTCATCAGCGACGAGGAGATCGCCGAGGACCTGGCCGACACCATCGAGGGAGCGAGCGGCCTCGTGGGTTCGGTCACCCGGCTGCAGACGATCGTGGGCCTGAGGAGCGAGTACAACTTCTTCGCCAACTCGCTCAAGACCTACGTCTCGGTGATGATCCAGCCCAAGGAGGACAAGTACTACCTGATCGAGGTCATCGACGACCCGCGCGGGAAGCGAAGCGTGGAGATCACGAACATCACCTCCACCCACCCGGACGATCCCAGCTACTGGCACGAGACGAAGGAGACCACGAAGAGGGCCTTCAAGTTCTCGTTCATGTTCGCGCGCAAGCTCTCCTTCGTGACCTTCCGCTTCGGCATCAAGGAGTCCACGGGCGGCATCGGCGTGGACCTCCACTTCTTCAGGGATCACCTCAGCCTCGAGACGGATCTCTACGACTTCACCTCGAACGTCTACCCGCGGCTCAAGGTGGCGGCCGCCCTGCGCTTCCTGCGCAAGATCTACATCGTGGGCGGAGTGGACGACGTGCTCAACAATGAGAGGGACTACTTCATCGGGGCCATGCTCAGGTTCAACGACGAGGATCTCAAGGCCGTCCTGCTGTTCGCCCCGACCATGGGCGGCTAGATAAACATCCACGATTACAGTATGTTAGCCTGGACTGACCGACCCATTGACCACCCCCAGACCCTGTGCTAGAAACTGACTACTGATTCAGGATTCATTTCCGTGGAACCCGATATATCGTAAAGGAGGCATGCCCATGTCCCTGAAGATCGAGAAGGTCGCCGTTCTGGGCGGTGGCGTGATGGGGAGCGGGATCGCGGCGCACATCGCCGGCTGCGGCATCCCCGTCTACCTGCTCGACATCGTGCCCAGGGAGCTGAGCGAGGAGGAGAAGCAAGAGGGCCTCTCGCTCGACCACCCGAAGGTGCGCAACCGCTTCGCCCTGGGGGGCGTGGAGACGGCGCTCAAGGCACGCCCCGCCGCCTTCTTCTCGAAGAAGGACTCGCGGCTCATCCGGTGCGGCAACTACGAGGACAACATCGAGTGGCTCGGTGAAGCCGACTGGATCATCGAGGTGGTGGTGGAGAACCTGGACATCAAGAAGAAGGTCTTCGCCACGGTGGCCGAGCACCGCAAGAAGGGATCCCTGGTCACATCGAACACCTCGGGCCTGTTCGTCAAGGACATGGTCGAGGGCATGCCCGAGGAGATGGCCAGGAACTTCTTCGTGACCCACTTCTTCAACCCCGTGCGCTACATGCACCTGCTCGAGATCGTGGCCGGCGAGGCAACGGACCGGGAGATGCTCGCCGAGTTCGCGCCCTGGTCGGACAGGGTGCTCGGCAAGGGCATCGTCTACGGCAAGGACACGCCGAACTTCGTCGCGAACCGCATCGGCGTGTACGGCATCCTCGGGCTCATGCACGTCATGGAAGAGATGGGCCTGAGCGTGGAGCAGGTGGACAAGATCATGGGCCCCGCGACCGGCCGCCCCAGGAGCGCGGCGTTCAGGACCCTGGACATGGTGGGCCTCGACACCTTCATCCACGTGGCCGACAACGTCTACGATGGAGCTCCGGACGACGAGGAGCGCGAGGTCTTCAAGCCCCATCCCGTCTTCTACAAGATGCAGGAGAAGGGCTGGCTCGGCGACAAGACCGGCCGCGTCGGCTTCTACAAGGTGGTCAAGAAGGACGGCAAGAAGGAGATCCTCAGCCTCGACCTCAACACGATGGAGCACACCCCGCAGCAGAAGGTGCGCTACCCGTGCCTGGGCAAGGTCAGGGACATCGACGATCCGGGCGAGCGCATCAAGACCGTGGTGTTCGCGCAAGACGAGGCCGGCCAGTTCGCCTGGAAGGTCATCAGCATGGGGCTGGTCTACGCCTGTGCCCGGATCCCGGAGATCGCCGACGACATCGTCAACATCGACAATGCCATGAAGTGGGGTTTCGCCTGGGACCTGGGGCCGTTCGAGTACTGGGACGTGCTCGGCGTCAAGGAGGTCGCGGACAGGCTCTCGTCCGAGGGCCGCGACGTGCCCGCCCTGGCCCGGGAGGTGCTCGAGAAGGGCGAGGGCTCGTTCTACGTGCGCAAGAGCGGCATCCTGCACCACTGGGACACGACCTCGAAATCCTACAAGCCCGGCTCGCTGCCCGGGGGCACGCTCTTCCTGCAGCCCCTCAAGGACACGGGCAAGGTCGTCAAGAAGGTCTCGAGCGCCAGCCTCATCGACCTGGACGACGGGGTGCTGCTCTTGGAGTTCCACGCCAAGCTCAACGTGCTCGACATCGACATCCTGGATCTCATCGAGCAGATCGACAGCCTCAAGCCCAAGGGCTACAAGGGCCTCGTCGTGGGCAACGAGGGACTCCAGGCCTTCAGCGCCGGCGCGAACCTCTTCCTCCTCTTCACGGCCATCGCCCAGAAGCAGTGGGACGTGCTCGAGAAGATGAGCAGGCAGATGCAGGACGTGCACATGTCCATGCTGCACGGGCCCGTTCCGGTGGTCGTGGCGCCGCACGATCTGACCCTGGGTGGCGGGATGGAGGTCACCATGCACGGCACGGCCGTGCAGGCCGCGGCCGAGACCTACATGGGCCTCGTGGAGCCGGGCGTGGGCCTCATCCCCGGCGGCGGAGGATGCAAGGAGATGCTCTTCCACAAGAAGGCGCTGACAGACCGCAAGGGACCCAAGGGACCCTTCGCGTTCGTCCAGCAGGCCTTCGAGGCCATCGCCACCGTCAAGATCGCCACGAGCGCGAAGCAGGCGCAGTCCTGGGGATACCTCGGGGAGAACGACCGCATCACGATGAACAAGGACTACCTCATCGCGGACGCGAAGAAGAGGGTGCTCGAGCTGGCCGAGACGCACGAGGCCACGGAGCCGCGCACCATCAGCCTGCCCGGCGAGGCCGGCCGTCTCGCCCTCGAGTACGGCGTGGAGCAGATGGCCCGCAGGGGCCTCGTGACCGAGTACGAGCAGTTCATGGCCGGCAAGCTCGCGGGGGTGCTCACGGGCGGCGACACCCATCCCACGGAGGAGCTGACCGAGCAGCAGGTGCTGGATCTGGAGCGCGAGGTCTTCCTCTCGCTCGCCGGCGAGAAGAAGACCTTCGAGCGCATCCAGCACATGCTCATGAAGAACAAGCCGCTGCGCAACTAGCAATCAACCTGCACGAGGACATAGAAGGAGGATGAAATGAAAGACGTCGCCATCGTCGCTGCGGTCCGCAGCCCCATCGGCAGGGGCATCAAGGGATCGATGACGAAGATCCGCATGGACGACCTGTGCGCCGACCTCATCCAGGAGGCCCTCAAGAGGGCGGGCTCGAAGTTCGACCCCGGCTGGATCGAGGACGTGCTCATCGGCTGCGCCATGCCGGAGGGCGAGCAGGGCATGAACGTGGCGCGCATGATCTCCATCCTCGCGGGTCTCCCGATCGAGGTCGGGGCCGCCACGATGAACCGCTTCTGCGGTTCGAGCATGCAGACGCTCCACGACGCCTCGCGCGCCATCGCCATGGGCGAGGGCGACGCGTTCGTCATCGGCGGCATCGAGACCATGTCCAACGTGCCCATGGGCGGATACAACGTGAGCTTCAACAAGAAGCTCTACAAGAACCCCGACATGCCCGACGCGTACATCCCGATGGGCATCACCGCCGAGAACGTGGCCAAGAAGTTCGAGGTCTCGCGCGAGCGGATGGACGAGTACGCATACCGCTCGCACAGGAAGGCGGTCGAGGCGACCAAGGCCGGCAAGTTCAAGGACGAGATCCTTCCCGTGCAGGTCGACGACGGAGCGGGCGGGACCAGGAGCCTCGAGAAGGACGAGTGCCCGCGCGAGGACACCACGGTCGAGGCGCTCGCCAGGCTCAAGCCCGTGTTCATCGAGGGCGGGAGCGTCACGGCGGGCAACTCCTCGCCGCTCAACGACGGCTCCGCCGTGATGATCCTCATGGACGCGGACAAGGCGGCGAAGGCCGGCGTGCCGGTGCTCGCGCTCGTCAAGGCGCGCGCCGTGGTGGGCGTGGAGCCGGAGCTCATGGGCATCGGGCCGTGGCCCGCCACCGAGAAGCTGCTCGGCCGCGCGGGACTCAAGACCGACGACGTGGACCTCTACGAGATCAACGAGGCGTTCGCCTCGCAGTCCATCGCGGTGGTCGACAAGCTCGGCCTGGACCCCGTCAAGGTCAACCCGCACGGCGGCGCCATCGCCATCGGACATCCCCTCGGATGCTCGGGCGCACGCATCCTGACCACCCTGCTCTACGACCTCAAGAACGAGGGCGGCAAGCGCGGAGTGGCCGCGATGTGCATCGGCGGCGGCCAGGGCATCGCCACGCTCATCGAGACCCCGTAGAACCTCACCCGGAAGATCCCGCATCGGCGGGAGGAACCTCGACCGGTGCGTCGACGGCCACCGGCGCCGCATCGGGAGCGGGCAGCTCCTCCTCGAAACCCTCCTGCATGAGGAACCCCTCGGGGGTCATCAGGCCGGGCGGGAACGCCCTCTCCATCGGCTCCGTGCCCTCGAGGAAGTACTCCAGGAAGGCGTCCGGCTGGCCCTCCCAGGCGAGCAGACCCGTGGCGGGATCCACGAGCGCCGAGGTCACGCCGGCGGGCGGCGGCGCGAAGTCCTTCTCGGCGCTGCCATCGAGCGCGGACTTCATGAACGACGTCCATACGGGCACCGCGCTCCTGCCGCCGCTCTCCTTCTTGCCCAGGCTCTTGTAGTCGTCGAACCCCACCCAGACCACGGCTGCGAGATCCGGCGTGAAGCCCGCGAACCATGCATCACGAGCCTTGTTCGAGGTCCCGGTCTTTCCCGCCGCCGGCCGGCCGAGCTTGCGCGCCGACTTGCCCGTGCCCTCGGGATCCTCGATCACGGAGCGAAGCATGGAGGTGAGGATCCAGGCCTCGTCCTGCCCGATCACGCGCACGCTCGGCTCCGGCTCGTCCAGCTCGACCTGGCGGCCGAAGGGATCGACCACCTTGCGCACGATGACGGGCTCGGAGCGGATCCCGCCCGCCGCGATCGTCGCGTAGGCGTTGGCGAGCCCGATCGGTCTGACGCCGCTGCCGCCCAGTGCCAGGCCGAGGACAGGATCGAGCTTCGAGGTGATGCCGAGCGAGGAGGCCAGGGCGGCCACCTTGTCCGGCCCGACGTCGTCGATGAGCCTCACGGCCACGACGTTGATCGACTTCGCCAGTGCCTTGCGCAGCCTCACGGGCCCCATGAACTTCCACGTCTCGTAGTTCCCGGGCCGGTACTCGTCGTAGCTCACGGGCGCGTCGTCCTGCACGGAGGCGGCGCTCAGCGTGCGGGACCGGATGGCCTCGAGGTAGACGAACGGCTTGAATGCGCTGCCGGGCTGTCTGACGGCTCTCAGTGCGCGGTTGAAGTCGCCGCGCACGTAGCCCTGGCCGCCCACCATGGCGACCACCTCGCGGGTGCGCGGCTCGAGGGCCACGAGCAGGGCCTGCGGGCCGAGCTCGAGCCCGAACCTCTTCACCTTCGCCTGCCCCCAGGTCCCCTCGCCCGCGAGCAGGCCCACGCGCACGCGGCATCCGGGCACGGCGAAGGCGGACGCCGAGAGACCCCTGGGATTGTACCGCCCCTCCCTGTCGAGCGAGACGACGCCCTTGTGCGAACCGACGCTGACGAGAAGCGCGTTCTTCCCGTCGTCGACCGCCTCGATCGCGGCCGCGTAGACCTTGCCCGCCGCGGGGGCGGCATCATCGGGCAGGCTCACTCCGGGGGGCCACTCCCGGCAGGCCTTCTTGCCCTTCTTGCCGCGGGGCTTGATCGGGCCGCGGTAGCCGCGCCGCGCGTCGAGCTTCATGAGCCCCTTCTCGACGGCCTGGCGCGCCGCGCTCTGGGCCCCGGGGTCCATGGTCGTGTAGACATGGTACCCGCCCCGCGTGGCCTCCTGCTCGCCCACGGCATCAAACAGGATGCGCCTGGCGCTGTCGACGAACTCCGCTCCCAGGGAACGGTCCAGAGAGGAGGACGGCTCTGTGGGCACGGGCGCGAGCCGTGCCACGGCGGCCTCGGCCTCGGTCACGTATCCGTGCCTGACCATCTCGCCGAGGACCCAGCTTCGACGCCTGGCCGCCTTCTCGGGGTTGCGCAGCGGCGTGTACAGCTCGGGGCCCTTGGGCAGGCCCGCCAGAAGCGCCGCCTCGCCCAGGCTCACGTCCTCGACGTCCTTTCCGAAGTACAGCCGCGAGGCCTCCTGGATGCCGTACCGGCCGTGGCCGAAGTAGATCTGGTTGAGGTAGAGGAACAGGATCTCCTCTTTCGAGAGGTTCTGCTCGAGCCGGCGGGCGAGCAGGAGCTCCTTGAACTTGCGCGAGAAGGTCTTCTCGCGGCCCAGGTAGAACGTGCGCACCACCTGCTGCGTGATGGTGGACGCCCCCTGCGCCTTCCTGCGCGCGCGGACGTTGATCCACAGGGCGCGCAGGATGCCGGGATAGTCCAGGCCCTTGTGCTCGAAGAAGTCCGCGTCCTCGGCCGCGAGCACGGCCTTGATCAGGATCCCCGGGATCTTGCTCATGGGAGCGACGCTCCTCCTCTCGGTGTACGTCTCTCCGATGAGCGAACCGTCGGCCGCGTAGTAGCGGTTGACCTGCTCGGGGCGGTAGTTCTCGCGCAGATCGCCCGTGCTCGGCAGGTCGCCGGAGTAGACGCCGACCGCGGCGGCGAAGCCGGCAATGGCCGCGAGCGCGAACGTGGAAAGGACAGCGGTCGACCAGCGGAGCACCGCGAGGACGATCCGCCTCCCCTTGCCATCGCGTGGGGTTCGACGGGTCACAGATCACCTACCCGTAATATTCAACAAAGTAATCGAAGTATTGTTTCAGGTAGCTCTCGAACGGAGGGCAGCTCACGCCGGTGCCGGAGAGGGCCTGGGTCGTGTTCGCGACGTCGTACTCGTTGCGCAGGAGCAGGAAATAGAGCGAGATCGGCGACCCCCCGAAGCGCCTGGTCAGCGCGTGCCCCGATCCCAGGAGACGCCCCGGCCCGAGGAGCGGGATCCGCGTCAGGAGACGGACCGGCACGCGGTACAGGGGCCGGCCCACCATGTCCGAGAGGTGGTCCACCATGTCCCGGACCGTGGGCGGCCGCGGATCGACGAGGCAGAAGGTGGAGCCCGCATTGCTCGGCTGGGACAGGATGGCCAGCGTGGCCTCGGACGCGAAGTCGTTGGGCGTGATCGGCACGTACCGATCAGCCCCCTCCGGCGCGAGCACGGGCAGCCACACGGGCAGACGTCCCGTCAGGCGCGTGGCCATGGCGAAGAGGGGAAACAGGCCGCGATCCTCGTCACAGGCTCCCGTGGACGCCTCGCCCGCGAGGAATCCCGGCCTGAGCACCACCACGGGCAGGGAACGTGCGGCGGCCCTGACGTGGGACTCGGCCGTGAACTTGCTCCTCGCCACCGGGTTGGAGAACGTCTGCCCCACGTCCAGCCAGTCCTCGTAGAACCGGCCCGGGTAGTCTCCAGAGACGAAGCTCGAGGAGACGTGCGCGAACATCTTCAGGCCGGTGAGCCTGTGCGCGAACGCCAGGAGCTGATCCGTTCCCCTCACGTTCACGTCCTCGAGCACGTCCGGGTCCGTGGCCGGCTCCGTGGCCGAGGCCGCGTGCACGATCCAGCCCACCGCCGGCGCCAGCGCCTCCAGGGTCTGCGCGTCGAGCCCCAGACCCGGAGACGTCATCCCGCCCACGAGCGGCTCGACCCTGGCAGCGGCCTCGCGGTCCTCGCGACCCAGCCTGGCGACAAGGGCCCTGAGCGACGGGCGCGACTCGGGCGGCACGAGGGCGTGGACCCTGTGGCCGGCCCTCGTGAGCTGCGCCAGCAGGCTGCGGCCGAAGAAGCCTGTCGCTCCCGTCAGGAGGACCTCCGGGCGGTCGGAATCCATGGCCCCGAGAATAGGCAAACGAGGGAGGGATGACAAGAACCGGAAGGGATTCTCGCTGGATGTCGTTCGGAAAGAAGGTGGTGGGGGCTAGCGGCTCTGACCCGAGACCCGAGCCTTGCGCTTGCGGTTCTTGGCCGCGAGCTTGGCACCGCGGCGCACGGCGCGCTTCCGCTTCGTCACCTTGGGTCTCTTGCGCCAGATGTACATCTCGACCTCCGCTAGCCGCAGATGCCGGTGGTGGTGTTGCAGGAGACGACGCCGACCCACAGGAGCCCGCAGTCCGCGGTGGAGGCGCAGGCCGGCAGGCAGAAGCCCGCGGGCAGCGTACCGGCCGGATCCAGGAAGACCTCGCCGCCATAGGAGCCGTCGGCCGTGTAGCAGGCGAAGTCCGGCAGGCCCGTGTCCGTGGGGCAGCCGTTCGCGCCCACGTCACCGCTCGGGGTGTCGCAGGAGGGCAGGCAGATGCCGAGCCCGCACACGCCCGGAGGAACGTCGCCGGAGGTGGCCGCGGCACCGCAGATCAGCCCGGTCTCGGACAGGTTCTCGTTGCAGTAGGCGGCGCAGAAGCCGGCCTTGTCCATGAGCTCGATGCAGTTGCCCAGACCCATGGGCGAGGCGCAGTCCTCGTCCGCGGTGCACGCCGTGTACATGTCGTTGCCCGGAGGCGTCGTCGGCACCGTGGCAGGGAAGCAGAGCCCGTCGCGCGTTCCAGCCGGGAACCAGCGCGTGGGATCGAAGGGCGAGCAGGTGTAGGGCACGCCGTCCGTGGGATGACGGCAGGGGTTGAGATCCCCGTCCTCGGGGCCATAGCCGGTGTTGCATGCAGCGATGCACGCGTAGAACGGATCGTCCGTGGAGCCCAGGTTCACGCAGTCGCCCTCGTCGCCGTCCTCGCAGCCGCGGCCGATGAGGTGGCAGGCGTCCTTGAGGCACAGGCCTCCGGGGTAGTAGGGCTCCTCCGTCTCGTCGTCGTAGTAGTAGACCTCGTTGAGGCAGCGGGCGTCCGCCGGGCAGTCCGAGTCGAACAGGCACTCGGAGTGGTACGTGGCGTCCGGGTGGCCGAAGTTGATGCAGTCGAAGAGCGCCATGCAGTCCGTGCTCGGGTACTCGTCGTCGTCGTCGCCGTCGCAGTAGTTGGTGCAGTCGTCGTCGAAGTACACCTCGCCGTCGTCGCGCTGGTAGTCGTCGTCCAGGTCCTCCCAGACCTCGCAGCACTCGCGGTCATTCGCGCAGCCGGAGAAGCAGGCCTCGAGGTTGATGTTGCAGGCATAGCCCTCGCGGCAGCCGCAGTTCCAGTCGTAGGGATTCCACGACGTGTCGGTGGCCTTGCAGGCGTCGACGCAGCCGTAGTAGGTGGAGCCGCCGGAGGTGCCGAAGTTCACGCACGCCGTGCCGGAGGGGCAGGTCGTGGGATCGTCGGGATCGCAGCCGGCCTCGTCCGCGCCCCACAGCGCGCAGGTGCCGCCGAGCCAGGAGACGTACGTCTCGCCGTCATAGACCATGACGCTCTCGGTGAGGCACCGGTTGCCCGACCCGCAGTCCATCTCGCTGATGCACGGCTGACCGAAGCGCTCGTGGTCGACGGGCGCGTTCAGGCAGTCGGGGGGAGTGGAGCAGGGCGAGTCGTCGTCGCCGTCCGCGATCGGATCGCCCACGATCTCGGGGTCCGGGACGTCCGTGGACCCGTCATCGACGTCGGCGTTGTCCACGGTGACGTCGACAGTACCATCGTCATCCTTGTTGTCGTTTCCACACGCGACAAAACCTGTGAGGGCCACCACGAGCAGGGTGACCAGCCATCTGGGATCGCTACGCATCTTGTCCTCCTTACGTATTCGCATAAGCCCGTACATGACGGGAACTCTTGCCATTTTCACTCAGAGCGTAAGCCATACAGACTTACACCACGATCAAAGTCAAGTCAAACACAAAGGCAGACGGCGTTAATATATCAACCCCTATGTGATCCTCAGGTATCGGCAGGTTCCAGATCTTCATCCAACCCGTCCATATCAGGGAGGATTTCCTCGGCGTGCCCGTCCCGGCCTCTGCGCAGGGACCGACTCAGGAACTCGCGAAGGCGCGGGTGGAGGGTGTGGTCGGCCGCGAGCCTGCGCCTGTCCTGCTCGAGCAGGAGCGGGGCGATCTTCACGCCGAGCGAGGGCTCGAGGTAGGGGTTCGAGACGAGGGCGAGCCTCACCCTGTAGCGCATCACCCACCTCTTCGAGCGAGCCACCACGCGCAGGACCTCCGGGACGGCGGGACGCTTGGCGGCGATGCGAACGACGTCGATCTCGGTCAGCCTCGAGCTCGCGAGAAGATTGACGACCACCTCGGGAGCGGGGTCCTGGAGCAGGCGGTCGATCTCGAAGCGGCCCGGATTGCGGGCCAGGCTCTTGCGCTCGCCCAGGGTGAGCGGTCTGCCGTCCTTGCCCTTGAGGATCTGCACGCGCCGCGCCTGGTCGAGGAACAGGGGCGGGGGATCGTCGAGAAAGCCGGCCAGCCCCTCCAGGCCGCGCGCCCTGGCCTCGCCGCGCAGCGACGGGCCGAGCGCGTCGCCGCCCGGCCGCGTGAGCAGGATCATGGCGGCGAGCAGGATCCGGCCGCCCAGGGCGTCCCGGCCCTCACGATGATCCTCGAGGGCCGCGGCGAGCAGGCTGACGAGCTCGCCGGCTCCCTCGCGCGCTGCAACGTCCCGGAGCACCGAGGCGAGCTGCTCGTGCTCGGCCAGCGAGGCCAGCCTCCTGGCCATCGCCGGACGAAGCGCCCGCAGCCCACCCGGCTCGCGATCCTCGTCTCCCGGCCCTTTCATTCCGTGGTCGCGTTCCTCGCGCTGGTGACGTGGGCCTCGATCGAGTAGAGCGTCGGATCGTCGACACCCGGCGGATAGGACGTGAAGAACGCCTGGAAGTTGGCCTTGCGGTCGGCACGGATCTCCCACGACCGCGCCCTCTTCTCATCCGCCTGGAACTGCTCTCGGATCTCGAGGACGCTCTTGCCGGCCATCTCCTCCTTCGTCAGGAGCGTGATGCCCGCCACGGCCTCCTGCTCGAAGACCGACACGCCCTGCGAGTTCACGATGGCCACCTCGACCAGCACCATGACCTTGGGGAAGAGCGTCGTGTTGAGGACCTCGCCGCTGACCACGAGCAGCTCGTGATCGCCCACGGTCCTGGCGCGGAACCACTCGACCACGGCGGCATCGATCCCCTTGGCGTCCGGCGAGACGATCACCCGCGGCGCCAGGCCGAGGCTCACGCGAATCGCGTGGATGGGATCCTGGGTCAGGGCCGTGAAGTCCCAGGTGTTGCGCCACATCACGAACAGGCCGAACATCAGGATGAGCCCGAGCAGCACAGCGGACAGGATGCCGACCGCCCGGCCGGTTCTCGACGGGGGCTCCGGTGCGGGAAGGACGTCATCGAGGGTGAGCGCAGGTCCAGAGACCGACGGCTGGGACGCGGCCGGGGGAGGCTCGGAGGCCGGCTCGACGGCCTGCGGGGTCACGTCCGGCGGGGAGGCCACAGGAGCGGCCACTCCGGCCTGACGCTCCAGTGCCACCTCGTACACGGCCGTGGGGCCATCCTCCACCACCGGGAGCTCGCCTCGCGCCTTCATCTCCTCCGGCTCGGGCTCCTCCTGCTCGAACGACTCGAACGACTCCTCGATGGCCGGAGCCGGTTCCGGCGGGGCCCCGGCCTTCGCCTCGCGGGGAGGCTCGGGCTGCGGCGCGGCAGGGGCTCCGATCATCTTCTTCGAGCGGGGCTCCGGGGTCGGCGCCCCGATCACGGCTCCGGGCCTCGGCTTGACCACCGGCATTCGCGGATGCGAGGCCGACTCGGATCGCACGGGCTCGCTCTTGCGCTGGAAGGTGAAGACGCACTTGCACTTGGAGCACTTGAGCTTGACGGGCTTGCCACCGATGAGGTGATCGGCAACCTTGAACCGGGTCGCACACTGCGGACACCTGATGACCATGGTACGCCCCTCCTGGGCAGGCGTTGCAATCCTTGCCGGCTTGCCTATGATACCCTAGCAACCGGCTCGGGCGGACTGCAAGTTTCCGCTGCCAAGGGGCGCACATGACGTACAACGAGATCCGCGAGGCCCTCGAAGAGCTCAAGAACAGGCTCGACGACCTCGGGAGGCATCTTTGACCCCGAGGCCATGCGCAAGCGTCTCGCCGAGCTCGAAGTGCAGATGAGCGAGCCGGACTTCTGGAACGACCAGGCCAGGGCCCAGGAGGTGCACAAGGAAAGGGCCCGCATCGGCGGACCCCTCGAGGGTTTCGACAGGCTCCAGGCGCGCGTGGACGAGACCCTCGAGATGCTCGAGATGAGCCAGGAGGAGGGCGACGAGTCCATGATCCCGGAGCTCGAGGCCGAGCTCGCCAGCCTCACCTCCGACCTCGAGGGATTCGAGATGACGCGGCTGCTGGGCGAGCCGGCGGATGCCTCCAACGCCATCATGCACATCAACCCCGGCGCCGGAGGGGTGGATGCCAAGGACTGGGCCTCGATGCTGGTGCGCATGTACCTGCGGTGGTGCGAGCGCAAGGGCTACAAGACGCACCTCGTGGAGTACCAGGAGGAGCGCGAGGGCGGGATCGGCTCGGCGACCCTGATCATCGAGGGGGAGTACGCCTACGGGTACCTCAAGCCCGAGAACGGGGTGCACCGGCTCGTGCGCATCTCGCCCTTCGACCACAACAGCCGCCGCCACACGGCGTTCACGTCCGTGTTCATCATCCCCGAGATCGCCGATGACGTGGACGTCGAGATCCGGGACGAGGACCTGCGCGTGGACGTGTTCCGCGCCGGCGGCCACGGCGGCCAGCACGTCAACAAGACCGAGAGCGCGGTGAGGCTCACGCACCTGCCCACCAAGATCGTGGTCGTGTGCCAGAACGAGCGTTCCCAGCACAAGAACAAGTCGCAGGCGATGAAGATCCTGCGCTCGCGCATCTACGAGCACGAGCGGCAGAAGCGCGAGGAGGAGTTCGAGTCCACCTACGGAGCATCGAGGAAGAAGATCGAGTGGGGCTCGCAGATCCGCTCCTACGTCCTGGCCCCCTACCAGCTCGTCAAGGACGTGCGTACCGAGCAGGAGACCGGCAACGTGCAGGCCGTGCTCGACGGCGACATCGACAAGTTCATCAAGGCCGGCCTGCTCTGGTACACGAGCGGCGAGCAGTAGACGCGGCTACTCCTCCTTGGCGTCGCCGCGGGCGAAGATGGAGGAGACGAAGTTGAGCACGTCGGTGGAGCAGATCTCGCAGTAGCCCATCTCCTTCTTCATGCGGGCCTTGACCACGTCGATCTTCTCCTGGGCCTCGCGGTCCACGGACGAGGAGATGACGGAGGTGAGCTTGATGGAGTCCTTCTGGTCCTCGAAGAGCTTGAGCTCGAGGGCGCGGCGGAGCCTGTCGTTGGTGTCGTACTCGAACTCCTTGCCATCGATGGCCAGCGCGCCGATGAAGTTCATGATCTCCTTGCGAAAGTCGTCCTTGCGACTCTCGGGGATGTCGATCTTCTCCTCGATGGCGCGCATGAGCCGCTCGTCCGGCTCCTGGTCCTTGCCCGTGTAGCGGTCCTTGACCTTCTCCTTGAGGAGATAGGCCTTGATGTTGTCGATGTAGTTCATGGCGAGCTTCTTGATCGCGCCCGCGTCGGCGCTCAGCGCCCGCCGGACCTCGTTCTTGACGATGTCCTCGTACTCGTCCTTCACGACGCCGATGAGCTCGCCGTAGCTCTGCCGCGTCTCCTCGTGCGTGATGAGGGAGTGGTACCGGAGGCCCTTATCGAGCTCGTTGAGGACCATGAAGGGGTTGAGGCATCCCTCGGTCTGCGTGATGAGCGCGTTGGAGATCTTGTCCTGGATGTAGCGCGGGCTGATGCCGTCCATGCCCTCGCGCTCGGTCTCCTTGCGAAGCTCCTTCACCGTCTCCTGCGTGTACCCGGGCAGGTACTTGCCGTCGTAGAGCTTCATCTTCTGCAGCTCGGTGAGGCCGTGCTTCTTGGGAGCCTCGAGACGCGTGAGCACGGCCCACATGGCCGCCACGTCGATGGTGTGCGGCGCGATGTGCACGTTCGGGATCTTCCCGGGCGAGTAGAGCTTGCCGTGGATCTTCATCTCCTCGCTGACCTTCGTGATGTAGGGGATGTCGATCTTGATCGTGCGGTCCCTGAGCGCCTCCATGTACTCGTTCTTGAGCAGCTTCTTGTACTCGGCCTCGTTCGTGTGGCCGATGATCACCTCGTCGATGTCCGTCTGTGCGAACTTCTTGGGCTTGACCACGTGCTCCTGCGTCGCACCGAGCAGGTCGTAGAGGAATGCGACGTCGAGCTTGAGGATCTCGATGAACTCGATGATGCCGCGGTTGGCGATGTTGAACTCGCCGTCGAAGTTGAACGCACGGGGATCCGAGTCCGATCCGTAGATGGCGATCTTGCGGTAGTTGATGTCGCCGGTGAGCTCCGTGGAGTCCTGGTTCTTCTCGTCCTTCGGCTGGAACGTGCCGATGCCGATCCGGTCCTTCTCGCTCATGACGAGGCGGTTGACCCGGATGTGGCCGAGCACCTTGCGCCAGTCACCCGAATAGCGCGTCATGAGCTGGCGGTAGATGAAGCGGCACGCGGGGCACAGCTCCCCCTCGACCGCGATCTGGTGGCCCTCGGGAGAGGCGCCCTGGAGCATCTCGATCATCCTCTGCCTGTGCTCCACGGGCACGAGCCTGAGCGGCTCCTCGTTCATGGGGCAGGGGAAGATCTCGTCGGTGTCGTCGCCCTCCGGCGGCAGGGTGGCGCGCCCGCCGAGCTCGCCGGGCACGTGCCAGGCGAAGGTGTGGAGCGCACCCTCGGGAATGCGCGTGTAGCACTCGAGCCCCTTCTTCAGGAGCCGGACGATCGTGGACTTGCTCGAGCCCACCGGCCCGTGCAGGAGGATGATCCGCCGCTCGGGACCGTAGCCCTTGGCGGCCGCGGCGAGCACGTTGACGAAGCGCTCGAGCGGGATGTCCAGGCCGAAGATGGCGTCCCGTCCCCCGTCCCGGTCGTTGTCGAAGAAGTTGTAGTGGGTGATCTTCTTCTTGTTGTCGATGTACTCCTTGACGCCCGCGGCCAGGATCATGTCGTAGACCCTCTGGAAGGCGTTGCGCGTGACCTCGGGGTGCTCCTGGACCACCTCGAGGTAATCGGCGAAGGACCCTTCCCAGTAAAGATCCGAAGCGTTGCGGTCCGGGATCTCGCCGGCGAACGCCTCCATGACCTTGCTCTTGTCCATCGTTGCTTTGGCCACGGCGCTTACTCCTTGGGTGGTTCTTCGGTTGCGGGCCCCGTGGTCCCGGCCTCCGGCGGCGGTGCGTCTGCCCCGGAGGGCGGAGGCGCGGCAAGCGCGGCGGGAGGCGGCGGGGTCCAGAGCAGGTCCTCCACCGTTGCCAGGGGAGGGGGGGGAGGCTCGGGCTCGGGCTTCTTCTTCTTCTTCTTGATCTTCTTGTCGGGCTCAGGCTCCTCGGGCGCAGGAGGAAGGAGCTGGATGGTCAGCGTGTCCGTCACGCCCGAGTCGATATCGCCCTTGCGCACGAAGCTCAGCTTGGCCTGCGGGCAGTCCCACGCCCACATGGCGCCCTCCACGTCCACCTCCTGGCCCGCGGCGAGCGAGTCCGTGGCCGTCTGCTCGAGCTGGTCCATGACGAGGAACGTCGCACCGTCGAGTGCCGACTCCTCCATGTCGTACGGGACCTTGTCCAGCTCCTCGAGCAGCGGCAGGACGCCGCGGTCCGGGAACGTGAGCGAGATGCCCAGCAGGCCGCCCTCGTGGAAGACGAGCTTGACGGCCAGGTCGAGCCTCCTGTTCTCGCGCGTCCCGCCGGGAACCTGGTACCACTGGTCGACCACGTAGCGCTTGACGCAGCTCGTGGCGTCGCACTCCGCGAGCGGAACCGAGCTCCAGATCTCCATGAACCTGGGGGACAGGGCGGCGATCTCCGCGACGTCCTTGCCGTAGGGGGCCAGGCCGGCGACGGCGATCCAGTCCACGATGGCCGAGTTGAAGGCGGAGACGAGGATCTGCCGCGCCTTCTCGTGCTCCTCGAGCTCGGCCTTCTTGGCCGCGTCGTAGGCCGCCTTCTTCTCGGTTTCGAACCGGATCATGGCGTCAAGCTGCGTGATCTTGTCGCGCGCGAGCTGCGAGAAGATCCCCTCCGGGAAGATCTCGATGTAGCGCCACAGCAGGCCGCGCTCCTGGCCCGCGCCCACGAACATCTCGCGCTCGATCTCGGGCCGCATGAGCTCGAGCTGCTCGACGTACACGCCGTCGGGGTACTGGGTCGTGTACGCGTCGTAGAGCTGGGCGAGCCTGACGACGTCCTGCGTCTCGGTGATCTCCCTGAACAGGCAGTACTCGTGCTTCGACGAGAACACGGCGCAGGAGGCGACGGCTGCCGCCACGACGAGGGTCGTCAGCTTCAGATGGGATCGCATATGTCCTCGCAGGCCGCTGGCGTGTCGTAGTCGTAGTCCAGGCCGTCGACCGTGATCGACCCGCAGGCGACCCTCGTGATGGCCGTGAAGCAGGCGTCCGCCTCCTCGTTCGAGATGTGGTAGTCGGGTACGGTCATGCACATCGGCGGGTCCTGGCACTGCCGCGCACGGATGCACTCGTTGTACACGTCGGCCTCGGCCTCGTCGGTGTCGTCGATGAGCTCGCAGAGCCTGACCTTCTGCGCCTCGATGTCGCACTTGTCGCGGCAGTAGTCCGACTTGTTGACGGATCCCGACGCATCGCCGCCGCATCCGCGCATCTCGCCGGGCAGGGGAGCGGCCAGCACGACGAACAGCCCGATGCAGGCCGCCGCGGTCAGGACCCGAACGAGCCGGGTGCGTGCAGGGCGGCTCATGACGCACCTCCTGCCGGCTGGCTGCCCGCGGGCTTGAAGCGGAACATCTCGTAGCTCACAACGATGCCTCCCGTCACGCCGAGCGCGGCGGCCGTCTGCTTGCCGAAGTACAGCTCGAAGCCCGCCTCGCCGTAGACCCCGAAGCCCGTGAGGAAGTACCAGGCCGCGCCCCCGCGCAGCCCGATGCCCACGAGGGCCTCCGGCTCCGCCCCTGGGATGCGCTCCGGGGTGATCACGATGGGCACCTCGATTCCGGCGAACCACCCCCAGTTCGCGCACTCCCGCCTCGACAGGGCAACGCCCGGCGCCACGGCGACCTGGGCGAAGTCCTGGCCGTAGCCCAGCTCGATGGAGAAGGGAAGGGACAGGGTCGCGCCCAGCATCAGCCTGGACGAGCCGAGCCCGAGGAAGTTGAAGCCCACGAGCGGCTTGATCGCGAGGGGCGAGCGAAGCGAACCCGCCGCGTCCCCGAGCACCAGGCCCTCCTGGACGCCAAGGTTCGCGAAGAACTCGTACACGAGGGTCTCGCCGCGCGGCATGTCCAGGCCGTCCTCTGTCACGGCCGCGGACTCCCACGTCTCGACCGGGTCGTCCGCCACCGCCGGACGGCAGAACACGAGAGCCGCGGCGAGCAGACCCCGGCACATGACCTGGACTCGGTGCATTCTACGCCTCTTCCAAAGATGCCCCCTTCTCAGAGGAGGCCAACCCGCCAAGGGTATTTGAGGTGCCACGCCAGATCAAGCCCACCCGACGTCACTCGAGCTTGAAAACATACGTGTACGTGATCCGGTAGTCGACGGGC
>JAFDER010000188.1 GCA_019310245.1 Deltaproteobacteria bacterium | reverse complement strand
CGCCCCGATCACGTGCCCGTCAGGGACCTGCACATCGGCGTGGTGAGCACGGACATGGGCACGGGAGGCTACGTCGTCGAGACGTGCGCCGACCCCATCGACGGCGATGACGGCGTGCTCCAGCACGAGCCGAACACGTCCCTGCCCGGCTGCGAGTCCGCGTACCCCACGTACCTCTCCTACGAGAGCGACGATCCCGATCTGCCCGCGATCGACACGATGGCCACGAACTTCGGGTGCATCGCGGTGCTGGGCACCGCCGGGTGCGGGTTCGAGCAGCAGCTCAAGGCCGCGAGGCGGGCGCTCGTCGACCACCGCATGGGTCCGAACGCCGGGTTCCTCAGGCCCAACTCCCTTCTCGCCGTGCTGTTCGTCACGGACGAGGAGGACTGCTCCGTCGCACCGGGCGAGGAGGAGATCTTCAACTCCCTCAACGTCGAGCTCGGCCACCTGAACCTGCGCTGCTTCAATCATCCCCACATGGTCGAGCCCGTCGAGACCTACGTCACGACGTTCAGGGCGCTCAAGGAGGATCCCGACAAGCTCGTGCTCGCGTTCATCGTGGGCGTGCCGCAGAGCTCGCAGTGCGAGGGGTTCGGCGACTCGATCTCCACCTGCCTCGACCACCCGGACATGATCGAGCAGGTGGACCTGCTCACGATGACGCGGCTCATCCCCTCCTGCGTGACCTCGACCGGCGAGGCGTATCCGCCCCGCAGGTTCGTGCAGCTCGCCCAGCAGTTCGGCCGCAACTCCATCGTCCAGTCCATCTGCACGTCCGACTTCCGGCCGGCCATCGGCGTCTTGACCACGAGGATCCAGCAGTCCTTCGCCAACATGGAAGAGCCCATCGAGCCCGTGGACGTGGGGACCCTGCCCACGGACGTCTGCCACTGCGCGGCGGACTGCCGCATCGTCGAGGAGCTCTCCGACACCCGGGCGTGCGAGACCGCGGACAAGCCCTGCTACCGTCCCGACGGCACGGGCACTGAGTGCGCGCTGCCCATCGAGTCCCCGGACGGGCTCAGGCACACCCTGTGCGAGATCCCGCAGGCCGGCACCGCGATGACGCCCTGCTCCGCCTCTATCCCCACCGAGTGCTCGAACCCGGCCATCACGCACGCACCCGTGGGCGAGGGCTGGTTCTACATGGACGAGGGCTGGTCGGACGGCTCCACCACCTACCCCGAGCCCTTCATCGGCTTCACGCCCGGCATGGAGCCCGAGAACGGCTCCACCACCTACCTCGTCTGCTGCCGCTAACCTTGGGGACAGGCTCCCTACCTGCAACATCCTGATATCACAGACGAATCAAGGACAACCGCAGACATTTGTCATTCATTGCTCCGGGGCCGGGTTCCGGGTCAGTTCTTCGCCGCCTTCTCCAGCCAGCTCAGTGCCTTCGGGTGCCCTGCGATGACCGCGATGTCCGCGGGCTTCGAGCCGGCCGGGTACGTGAGCGTGATGGGCATGGCGTAGGGCAAGGTCTCCTTCACGTCCTTCGTCGTGTACGCCTCGAGCTGGACCTTCTTCTCGATGCCGTGCTTCACGCCCTTCCTCACGAGCAGGTTGAGCATCTTCATCGACCCCGCCCGCGCCGCGTGGTGGATGGGCATCCATCCGTTCTTCATCTTCGCGGCGATGCCCGCCCCCTCTGCGATGAGGAGTTTTGCCACGAGCACGTGCCCGCCTCCCGCCGCGGCGTGCAGTGGCGTCCTGCCCTGCTTGTCGGCCTTGTTCACGCCGGCGCCCTTGTCCACGAGCAGCGTGACCGTATCGATGTGGCCCCAGCGGCAGGCGGCGTGCAGGGCCCTCACGCCACCCTTGTCCGCGCCGTCCACGTCCGCACCCTTGCCGATGAGCAGGCGCGCCACGTCCACCTCGTCCCTGCTCGCCGCGAGCATGAGCGGCGTCTGGCCCCTGTCATTCCCCGCGTCCACGTCCACGCCGAGCCCTATCAGGTACTCGACGATGTCGCGGAAACCCCGCACGGACGCCACGTGCACGGGCGCGTTGCCGCCGCTCCCGGCGATATCGTATCCGGCTCCCTTCGTGACCAGCGCCCTCACGAGATCCAGGTGGCCGTGCTCCACGGCCATTGCGAGCGGCGTGGCACCCGACTTGTCCTGCACGTCCACCTTCGAGCCCTTCTCGACGAGCAAGAGGGCCGTCTGCTCGTCCGTGATCGCGGCCCAGTGGAGCGGGATCCTCCCGTAGTCGTTCGCCGCGTTCACGTCCGCGCCCTTCTCGACGAGCATCGAAGCGAGATCGACGCGGCCCCCGCGTGCCGCACCGTGCAGAGGCGTCTCGCCCGTGTTGTTCGCGGCGTTGACGTCCGCGCCCTTCATGACGAGCATCGAAGCGATCTCGACGTGGCCTCCGCCCACCGCCATGTGCAGCGCGGTGTAGTCGTACCCGTCACCTGCATCGATGTTCACACCACGCTCGATGAGCCATCGTGCGATCTCGACGTGCCCGCCTCCACAGGCGACGTGCAGGGCCGTGCGCCCGTTGGAGTTCGTGAGATCGACCGGGACGCCCGCCTTCACGCACTTCTCCACGAGCCACTTCAATCCCCCCGCCGCCGCCGCGTGGATGATCGACCCTCCCTGCGCCTTCACGTCCGCCCCGGCCGCGACCAGCACCTTCGACGCCTTCACGAATCCAAGACGCGCGGCCTTGTGCAACGGCGTCTCCCCGTACCCGTCGTCCGCATCGAGCGCCGCCCCGCCCTCCACGAGCACCTTCACGACCTCGACCTTGCCCATGTACGCCGCCTCGTGCAGCGGCGTGAACCCGAACGCGTTGCGCGCTCCCAGGCTCGCCCCCTTCCCCAGCGCCTTCGCCACCCCCTCCGCGTCCCCCTCCTTGATCGCCTCGAACAGCACCTTGTCCGGCGATTTCTTCGCCGCGCCGGCCGAGAGCGCAGCGAGCACGCACGCCGCCGCGATCCACCTGGGGACGGACTCCACCCCTTCAACCCCCATGAGCCTCTTTCCGGTCATCGCTCCACCGCCAGATCCGTGCCCATGCTCAGGATGTCCAGATACCTGGCATAGGCAAACACGCGATCTCGTTTCCTGCCCGAGTGCTCGACCAGGATCTTGCTCCTGGTGAGCACGTCCACGACCTTGGCGGCGGTCGGTTTCGTGACCTTCAACGTCCTGGTGATGTTTCCGATGGTCATCATCGGTCTTCGTGGCAGCATCTCGAAGACGCGAATGCTGGGCACGGTCGCCGCCTTGAGCTTCAGCAGGCGTTCACGATCGGCGTTCACGAGGTCGAAGAGCTGCCGCGCCGTACCGCCGGCCTCCGCAGCCGTGACCGCAACCGCCTCGAGAAAGAACTTCGTCCATGCTTCCCAGTCCCCCTGCGTGCGGACCAGATCGAGCAGGCGGTAATACTCTTCACGGTGACGTTTCAGGTGGATGCTCAGGTACAGCAGCGGGCTCGACAGCAATCCCCCGTGCTCCAGGAGCAAGGCGACGAGCAGCCTTCCGATTCGACCATTGCCATCCAGGTACGGGTGCAGGGTCTCGAACTGAGCGTGGATCAATCCGGCGCGGACGAGCGCAGGCAGCCTGTTTTTCCCGTGGATGTACTTCTCGAGATCCGACAGCAGACCGCCGAGGAGATCGGGCGGCGGCGGGACGTACACTGCATTGCCGGGCCTGGTGCCGCCAATCCAGTTCTGGCTCCTCCTGACCGCCCCGGGCTGCTTCGACCTGCCGCGCGGGCCTTTCATCAACCGCTTATGGGCTCCATTCAGGAGCCTCATCGACAGCGGCAATCCACGCTTCCTTCTCAGCTCACGCCGCGCATACGACAGGGCGCTCAGGTAGTTGCAGACCTCGAGAACATCCGGGCTCGCCTCCTGCCTCGACGGCTCCTCTGCCTCGTACCTGAACAGATCCACCAGCGTGGCCTGGGTGCCCTCGATCTGCGACGAGAGCACGGCCTCCTTGCGTACGAATGCGTAGATGAACCAGTCCAGCGATGGAACCATGTCACCGGCCAGGTTCAGCCGTGCCAGATTCTCGTTTGCTTCCCGAAGGAGCCTCTGCGCATCGTCATCCAGATCCAGAACGGGGGCCCCGGGCGGCAGCCGGTGGGGAACGAATGCCCGGACCTCTTCACCCGTGCTGCTCGATACGACGTATTTGCCGCTCTTTCTCTTCATGGGCCGTCGATCCGGCTAGTAAAGTATTATTTACTATAAAGGCACCAAAGTAAAGCGCCCTTTACTAGCATGGGTGAGGCGGGTGGAATGCGGTATACTGTTACGTGATTGCGGAGCCGACATGGGCGGGGAGCTGAACCGATGAGGCCGAGACCGGGCGGGAGCCATCACAAAAGGGGGCATGGACCAATGAGCAGGATCAGATACGCAATCCCGGCAATCCTACCCCTGGCCCTTCTCGCATTCGGGTGCAATCAAGCAGTCTCCTACGCGGGGGATGCACCGACTGACACGAACGTCGAGGGTGAGGCCGCATCCGCCGTGTGCGGAGACGGTCTTCTTGGCCCGGGTGAAGCCTGCGATGACAGCAACACCGAGACCGAGGCCTGCGACACCAGGCACTCCGGGGCCTGCCTTGCGGACTGCTCGCTGCTCATGGAAGCCTGCGGGAACGGGGAGCCCGATCGGGGCGAGCAGTGCGATGACGGCGACGCGGACAGCATGGATGGCTGTACGACCTCCTGCACCCTGAACGATCAAGGCATCGGCGCCCCGTGCGAGTGCACGGCGGGCTGCAGCCCCGTCGATCCCACGGCCGGAACCATCGCGGGGTGCGACGGCGTCTCCTCACTGACGGACGGGACCAGGGAGGTCGCCTGCCTGCGAAGTGCGAACGAGCCGTACTACGGTGTCGAGCTGTACTTTGCCGAGGGCTACTGCACGCTTCTAGCGCTCGGGTGCGAGGGTGACGCGTGCGCTCTCATCGCGGACATCGGAGACGTGCACGCCTTCTCGTGCCCCGAGGGCTTCGCTATCGTCACGAGGGAGGACACCCAGGTCGGCACGAACGTCACCACCAAAACCTGCCACCCCGTCTGCACGAGCGACTCCGAGTGCCGCTGGAACGCCGAGGAAGACACCGACAGTCCATGGCCCGGGTGCGGCGAGTACGCCTGCGTCCCCGCGGGAGACGGCTACGAGAACATCTGCTTCGACCCGCGCAACCCCAGGTGATCGCTGTCAGTGCATCGACACGAGCGTGAACATTCGCTCGCATCATGATGGAAGAGGCGCGGCCTACTTACACCAGGCTTCCTTCCTGTCGAGATAGATGGCCTTCTTCTCCTTGGAGAGCTCGATCGCTTTCTCGAGCGACTGCATCGCCTCTTCCTCGCGGCCGAGCTTGTGCAGGATCTCCGCCTCCACGTAGCAGTTCCAGTCGTCGGTGGGATCGAGCTTGCGCGCCTTCTGGACGGCGCCGAGGGCGTCCTCGAGCTCCACGCACTGCAGTTGCAAGAAGCGCGCCCGGATGGAGTGGGCCTCGGCCACATCGCCGTGGTCCACGGTCAGGGTCTTGAAGTACTCGAGCGCCTCGTCCTCGTTGCCGCTCTTCCACTTGGCCTGCCCGATCCAGTAGCGGAACTCCCACACCTCCTCGGCGTCCGGGAACCTGTCCACGGCCTGCTGGAAGTACTCCGAGCCGTAGTGGTAGTCGTGCTTGCAGCGCACGAAGTACCGGCCCAGGATCCGCGTCGCGTCCACGTAGCCGCCCGCCACGTTCTTGGGGTCCTTCACCAGCACCTTCTCCAGCACCTTGATGCCCTGCTGCTGCAGGCCCGTGTTCAGCATGGCCTCGCCGAGCTCGAGCGCGACCTGCAGGTCGTCCGGCCTCTGCGAGAGCATCTTCTCGAGCTCGATGATGTCCGTGCCCGAGGTCCGTGCGGAGATCGCGGCGAGCGTGCGGCGGTACTCCCCGACGCCCTCGAACCCGACGATCCGGCCGAGCTCGTGCCCTTCCTTGTCCATGACGAGCGTCGTCGGGATCGAGATGATGGAGTAGCGCGACACGAACCTCCGCCCGTCCTCGCTGTCGAAGTCGAAGAGCTTGAGCACGTACTTCTCGCCCGCGCTCCGGCCGTGGCGCGTGTTCCAGAACTGCCTGTCGAGCTCGTGGCACGCCGGGCACCACTCGGCCGTGACGCTCACCGCGAGCACGGTCTGCCTCTCGTCCGCCTCGGCCAGCGCCTCGACCATCGACCCCTCGAACCACTCGGCCTGGCCGCCCTTGCACCCCGCCACCATCGCGAGCACGAGAATGATCATGGGGGTCAGACCCCCACACTTGACACTTGGACCTGGCATGGAGCTCCTTTCCACGGTCCGAACATAATCCGCCTCGGCGCTCGAAGCAATCGGCAGGATGAGACGTTGCGTTTCGACCCCGGAAAGGGGGACTTTAATTACCTCACACTTCATTGTAGCCTTGTAGCGACGAACACGATGGAAGACCTCTTCTACGAGAAGCTCTTCACTGAGCTCGGCCGGCGCAAGGTCCGCTACGTCCTGTGTGGTGGTCTTGCGGTGAACCTGCACGGGATTCCGCGTGTCACGGCGGACGCCGACATCATCGTGGACTTCGAGGAGAAGAACGTGTCGAGCCTGGTGCAGGCGATGGAGGATATGGGGCTCCGGCCTCTCGTTCCGGTGGATCCCCGTGACCTGTCGGATCCCGCCCGGAGAACGGAATGGAGAAGAGCGAAGGGAGCCGTCGTTTTCCAGTTCGGGCAGCCATCGAGGCCGTACC
>JAFDER010000659.1 GCA_019310245.1 Deltaproteobacteria bacterium | reverse complement strand
CGATCGGCATCAGGAATATCGGGATCATCGAGCTCATGATGTGGACCGGGAAGCCGAGCCCGATCAGGAGCCCCATGGTCCCCACAACGGTCACGATCGCAACGATCATCGGGGCCGCGACGAGGGCCAGGCTGCGGAAGAAGAACCACATCAGGAGAAAGACGATGAGCCCGGCGATGGGCGCCGCGATCCCCATCTGCTTGAACATCTCTGCGCCGAAGGTGTCCTCGGCGACGGGGAGCCCCGTCACGTGGTACTGCTCCGTGCCGTCCAGCTCCGCGACGATCTCCTCGATCTCCGCCGCGATGCGGCGGCTGTCCCGCTTACGCACGATCGGCACGTAGATCGCCGTGGCTCTGCCGTCCTCGCTCACGAGCGTGCCGCGAACGAATGGGATCCTCTCCGCCGCTGCCCGAACCGCCCGTGCCTCGGCGGGTGTGGACGGGGGATCGTGCATCAGCCAGTCGAAGCGCACGACGCCAGGCCCACCTTGCTCGATGTTGTCGACGGTGGAGAGCGACAGCACCTCCTGCCGAACGACGCCCTCGATCCGCAGTATGCGCTCCGTGAGCTCGTGGATGCGGCCGAGAGCGGCCGGGGTGAACACGCCCTCGGGGTCGCTCTCGTCGACGACGCCCACGACCAGCATGTCGTAGAGTGTGAAGTCCTGCTTGACGGCGTCGTGCGTCACGCGCGCGCCCTGATCCGCCGGCAGCATGTTCTCGGGATCGGTATCGATCACGATGCGCGGCAGTTGGCTGCCGAGCCCGAGGAAGAGGAGCGCGATGGCGAGCATCGTGCTCTTCGGCCGCAGCAGCGACAGCTCGAGGGCCTTCCGATACGGTGACATGTCGCTACCGCGAGGGAGGAAGGTCGGCAGGGGCGCCCGTCGAGCACACCTCGGACCGCTCGCGCTGCGCGATGCCGGCCTTCTCGAGGATGTTCTCCATCAGGCACCACCTCGTGAAGCTCGACTGCAAGAGGTTGAGCCCCACGAACGTGGTGAAGAGGTACCACCAGGGGCTCACCAGGTAGCCCAGAGCGAGCGAGGCCAGGACGAACGTCCCCGCGACGCCGCGGATGATGTAGTGCATTCTCACGATCATATCCTCCATGTTTTCGATATCAGGAATGTCTACCTACTCGAGCGCGTCCTCGCCGTCTCCGACCGCGAGCGTGAAGCCCTTGGCGCGGAGCTCGGCGACGCCGTCCTCGAGGTGGAAGGCAGTGAAGCCCTCGGCCCGGAGCATCTCCACCGCCTCGACGGCGAGCACGCAGTACGGGCCGCGGCAGTAGGCCACCACGTCCCGGCCGCGCTCGAGCGCCGCCAGGCGCCGCTTCAGCTCACGGAGAGGCACGGAGATCGCGCCCGGAACGTGTCCGGCGCGGTATTCTTCTGTCGGGCGAACGTCCAGGACCGTGACTTCGCCGTCGCGCACACGCTCGACCAGGACCGCGCTGTCCACCTGCTCCATGGTTCCGCGGCTCTCCAGGTACTCCCTCCGTACTTGCACCACCTCGGCGAGGCGCGACTCGGCCAGGCCGCGTAGCGTCCCGAGAAATGCCGCCACGTCCTCGCCGGCCGGACTGTAGATGACGTACAGGCCGTCCCGCTCGGCGTTCACGAGCCGGGCGCTTCTGAGCACCTGGAGGTGCTGCGAGGTGTTCGCTACGCTCAGGCCCGCCTCCTCGGCGAGGGTCTCGACGCTGCGCGGCCCCTGGCACAGGAGCTCCAGAAGCTCCAGCCGCCGGGGGCTGGCGATGGCCTTGCCGATGCGGGCGAATTGGCTGTAGAGGGCTTGGCTGTAGCTCTGTCTATTCATATCATCAAGTGTTCAAGTGAATACTTGAATAATAAGCCTGGCGCGGTTTCTGTCAACCTTCGTCCCAACACCCCCTCAAAAGCCCTCTGGCGTGTGGGATATCGTAGACATACCCTTCTCTCGCCTCCCCCAAGGCTGCCGCAGAGGTTCGTCAGGCGGCGGGCATCCCACACAGGACTATTTGAAAGCGACTGCGAGTCTCGCA
>JAFDER010000658.1 GCA_019310245.1 Deltaproteobacteria bacterium | reverse complement strand
ACGCTCGTCCAGCCAGAGCATGAGATCGGCGAGATATCCCTGCAGCGCCTTGAGATCCCTGTACTCGTCGAACCCCTGTCCGAAGCCGAGCTTCCTGGACACGTAGCCGCCGCCCGTGAACGCCTGGGTCTCGTACCCGGCGTCCCGAAGGATCTCGGCCAGCATCACCTCGCCCTGCTTCAGGCTCCGGGCCTTCTTCCGCCCGTCGAACGTGACGATTCCCAGCTGCGCGGGGTACCGGCTGGCGAACAGGGATCCATGCGCGGGGCTCGTCCAGGCCGAGGTGCTCGACATGCTGTCGAACCGGACGCCCCGCTCCGCCAGTTCATCGATGTTGACGCTGGTGTCGCGGTGGTACCCGTAGCAGCCAAGGTGATCCGCCCGCAAGGTGTCCATGCTGATGATGATCACGTTGGGCGGCCCGTCTCTCGCCTCGACCGCGGTGGAGGCGGTGAACGGGTCGCAGCACGCGAGCAGGACGGACAGGGCGGCGACGAGCGCGCGGGCAGTGGAAACGACCTCTTGCACGAATCCCGTGTGCATCCTTCCATCCTGTACGGACCACGAGACGGGCGTCGGCAATACTGCACCACTTCGCAGCGGTCGCGTCAATAAAACCTGCAGCCACTCCGGACCCAGCCCGCGTCGCGCGAGCGCCTGGATCAGGCCAGCCACCCCAAACGGACGAAGAACCTCTCGACGGCGAGGTTGACGAGCTCGGGCATCTCGATCGGACAGGTGTGCGACCCGCCCCTGACGAGGAGGAAATCGGCGTCCGGCAGGGTCCTGGCCATGTACTCGCCCACGGACGGAGGCATGAACGTGTCGTACTCGCCCGAGATGACGAGGGCCGGCATGGACAGGCCCGGAAGGCACGGCGAGGCATCGTGCCTGTGGAGGCTCTCGACGAGCGACATGAACAGCCCGATGTCCACGCGCCTCAGGTGCCTGAGATACACGTACAGATCGGGCCTGTGCACGAGCAGCGGGTTCACCTGACGCGTCGCCATTGCGAGCTGGTAGGCGATCCGGACCGGGAAGTTCTCCCAGAGCCAGCGGGCGCGTCCGGGGTTGCTTGTGTAGATGCGGCGCAGGACGGGCAGCAGGAGTGCGAGGTGATCCGTGTTCTGGAAATGGCTGAGAACACGGCCGGGGCTCCCGCAGATGAGCACGAGCCCATCAACGCGGCTGGGCCGGCGGTGGGCGTACTCGAGCGCCAGCAGCACTCCCATCGAGTGTCCCACGAGCACGAGCCTCTCCACGTCGGCCTCCCGCCGGACCAGCTCGAGGTCGTCGGCCAGGTCCTCGACGCGTGCACGCACGTCCTCGGGTACGGCACTCCGCCCGTGCCCGCGATAGTGCGGGTGCACGAGCCGGCAGCGATCCGCGAACGCGGGCTCGAAGTAGCGCCACACGAACCCGTCGCAGACCAGGCCGTCGAGCAGGAAGACGACCTTGCCTTTTCCACGATCCGTGAAGAACAGGTCGGTCCCATCCCGGGCCTTGACGACCCTCTCACGCACGATCTCCACGGGAACGGGCCGGGGTCAGCCCCGCCGCCTCGGCGGCGGCGAACCGGGCTCCATCTCGTTGGCGCTGGGGAGTTGCTCGATCTTGGGACGGGCCACGCGCCAGGCCTTCTGGATGATCCAGGAGAGGCTGCGATCCTGCCTCAGGGCCTCGGCCTTGATCTCCTCGAGCATCTCCCTGGGAAAGTACAGACTCTGCCTCTCACCGGGCCCGCCCGTTCCGTCCACCTTGACCTTGGTGCCTCTCGCCATTGGTACGTCTCCCTGCGACCTTGTATTCGAATGTAATATCTTTTACCACCCAAGATGATCCCTGTCAACACGCTCCCACTTGAAGTGAGACGCGTATTGGATATATTGGTGGGGAAATCCTCGAAAGGAGTGATGAAAATGACTGCACCGAGAGCCATGGCGATTCTCACCCTCGCGGCGATGATCCTTGGCTGCGGCGGAGGCGCGAATGTCGCGGGATTCAAGCAGGAGAACATGCCCCCGGGGTT
>JAFDER010000187.1 GCA_019310245.1 Deltaproteobacteria bacterium | reverse complement strand
AGCACCTCAAGAAGCCGAAGATAGCCGCCTTCGAGCCCGCGAGCACCGTCACCCAGCCGAACGCTCCCGTCATGATCGACCTCGAGGTCTCCGACCCGAAGGGCGAGACCGTGGAGATCCACTTCGACGAGGGAGGCGCCCAGGTCTACGAGCAGGCCGGCGCGTGGTACGTCATGGCTGAGAAGCCGCTCACCTACACGGTGACCGTCTTTGCCGTGAATGAGCACTTCCTCATCTCGGAGAAGAGCTTCACGATCAGGGTGGAGAAGTAGCACCGCGGTGAAGCTCGTCTACCTTCTGTGGCGGTCCGGAGACCGTGACAGCACGACCTCCATCCTGATCGAGAAGTGCGCACCCGCGATCCTCGACTCGGGCGCCGGGAAGCTGGTCGTGTACGCCGCGGACCGGGAATCCGAGATGCGCTCGCCGGCACCCAAGCTCTACACGGGTCCTCCCATCTGCGGATCGGTGCACGTGTGGCAGGAGAACGTCTCTGCGGAGGTGGAGGAGATCCTCGCGTCCGGAGGCTTCGAGATCGCCGGGTACGAGGTGGATGAGTCCGTCTACAAGGACTACGGGGACAACGAGCACTCAGGGGTGCGCGACTGGCCCGACGGTGTCCGCTCTCCGGGCGTGGTGGCCGTCACGCTCATGCAGCGGCCACGCAGGCTCTCGCGTGAGGAGTGGATCCGGCGCTGGCACGACCGCATGTCCCCGGTCTCGGAGGAGATCCAGCCGCGCGCGCGCTACGTGCGCAACCTCGTCCTGCGTCCCGTCACGCCGGACGCACCCCCGTTCGAGGGCATCGTGGAGGAGACCTGGCCCTCGAAGCGCCACGTCAGCAGTCCGTACCTGTTCTACGGGGCGAAGAACCCGATTCAGCTCGCGGTCAACATGGGGCGCATCCTCGGCGCCGTGCTCTCGTTCCTGGACCTGCGCAGGATCCGCACGACCATGATGGGCGAGTACTTCATCAAGACCTGAACGGCCACGGGAAGCTCCCCTTCGACAAGCTCAGGGGAGCGGGAAAGAAGGGGAGCGGGGGATTCAGGGGTACTGGAGTCACTGGGCCACGGAGGAGTCAGGGCGTGGGATGGCGCGGGGATCATCCGGGGCCGCCGCAGTCCACGACGGAGGCGAGCGCGCCGATCCCGCCGGCCGCGCGGAACTCCTTGTATCGCTCCGGTCCCAGCACGTCGGCCATCTGCGCGGTCACCTCCTTGCGGATCTGCGTGAGCTGATGCCACGTCTCCTCCTCTCCCGCCTGCCCGTAGGCATAGTCGTCCAGGAGCGACTCGCGCAGGGCCATCGCGGCGCACACCAGCTCGCCCAGCGGCTGCATCTGCTCCGGCGCGAGCCCGAGCTTGCCGCCGAACAGGTCCGTGACCTTCTGCCGGGGTGCCTCATCGTCCTGCGCTCCGACCGCTCCGGGCGCCTCCGAGGCCCAGCCCTCGTGCGTCTCCTCCGTCCCGGTCCCGGCGGCGCCTTCCGATGCGACGCCCTGCTGCCGCATCGCCTTCGAGGCTCGCGTGATCTCGGTCCTCGCCATCTTGAGGCTCCCCTTGCAGGCGGTCAGGAGCCTCACGTCGGTCTCGCACGAGCACGATTCCCGCGCAGGCTCCTCGCACTCCCGTAACTCGAGCTCGCCGAGCTGCACCTGCAGCTGGACGACCGAGTCCTTCTGCCTGGAGAGCAGGACGGACAGGACGATCACGGCCGCGAGGCTCAGGACCAGACCCACCTTGACGGCGGCATCGATGTGCTTGCTCATGGCCCGATTATCGGCCCGACCCCCATGCGGGACAAGGGGCGGCGGGGAGCCCTTCGACAGGCTCAGGGACACGGATGAAATCAGGGACACGGATGAAATCAGGGACACGGATGAAATCAGGGACACGGATGAAATCAGGGACACGGATGAAATCAGGGCCGCGGCGTGACGCAGGACCGACACACTGTGGCGCGCGGATGACAGGCCGCGGACGCGATCACGAGGGGTTGGGCCTGGAACGCGGCTTGCACTCACTCGGGGCATGAAGATCCTCATGCAGACAGAGCTCTTTCCACCCTTCGTGAGCGGCGAGAGCGTGTTCGCGGGCTCGATGGCGCGTGCGATGGCCGCGAGGGGGCACCGCGTGGCCGTCCTGACGTCCTCCACCGACGGGCCGCCGCGGATCGAGCGGCAGGGGCAGGTCCGGGTCGTCCGGGTGGCCTCGTCCGCGAATCCCGCCTACGACACGTTCAGGCAGTCCACGTGGCCCTTTGCCGAGGCCCGGACCGTGGTCGAGAGGTTCCGGCCGGACGTGATCCACATCAACGATCACGGCCCCATTGCCCTGGCGCTCGTGGCCCTGTCGAAGAGGATGGGGATCCCGCTCCTGGCCTCGAACCACTTCATCCCCCCGAACGTGTGGCTCAACAGGCCGGGCCTGGAGCGATGGTCCCGCAGGCTCGGCCTGAACGGCACCATCGACGACCTGCTGTGGGGATGGCTCGTGTGGGTGTACGAGCAGGCCGACCTGATGACCGCCCCGTCGCAGACGGCGGTGGACATCCTGCGCGGACACGGCCTGACGTGCAGGGCCATGCCCCTCTCGAACGGCGTGGACACGTCTCGCTTCCACCCCTGTCAAAGACGTGAGGGCTTCTTCTCGCGCTGGGGAGTGCCGGAGGGCGCTCCGGTTCTGCTCCACGTGGGCAGGCTCTACCCCTCGAAGCTCTGCAGCGTGATCCTCGAGGCATTCGAGAGTGCTGCATGGGAGATCGGCGCCTGGCTGGTCGTGTCCGGAGAGGGGCCGGACAGGCCCCGCCTGGAGCGGCAGGCCTCGCGCATGGCCTGCGGGCGCCGGATCGTTTTCACGGGCCACGTGCCCGACGACCTGCTCCCGGGCCTGTACGCGTCCTCGGAGCTGTTCGTGATCTCGTCCATGACCGAGCTCCAGGGCATCGTGGTGCTCGAGGCCATGGCCTCGGGAATCCCGGCGGTCGCCGTCCGGGCCGGCGCCCTGCCCGAGCTCGTCAGGCCCGGCGTCACGGGCGCACTGTACTGGCCCGGTGAAACGGCAGGGCTGGCAAGGCACATGGTGGACCTTGCCTACGACGGACGGCAGCGTCTCGGGCATGGAGCCCGGCAGATGGCCGAGCGCAACAGCGTGCGGGCGACCGGGGACGCCCTGGAGGGAATGCTGGACGAGATCAGGCGGGACGGAGAGGCGCCCCGCGCCGCATAGCCAGGCTGATCCTCGCGCTGCGGATCAGGTTGAGCATGGCCCGCGGCTGCAGGTGGAACATCATGTTGAGCTCCTGGCCCTCGATGTTCCAGCACCCGTAGCACGGCTCTCGAGGGATGTTCCGCACCCACTCCATCACACGCTCCGGGTCCACGGGATCGGGCAGCTTGTGCTCGGGCCGGCGCTCGCAGCAGCGGTACAGCCTGCCGTCGGCCTCCAGGGTGAAGAACGTCGTCCCACCCTTGCACGGCTTCGAGAACCTGGGCTCGTGCGGCCAGCGCGCCAGGATGTCGAGCCCGGCGGGCGAGTTGGACGTGAGCGGGAAGCGCCTGACGCGCTCGATGACCCTGTGCATCTCGCCGGGCGTGGGCTCCAGCTCCTCGATCATCTCCGACGAGCGCGAGTAGATGCGCACCGGGATGAACCCCACCTTGATCCCCTTCTTCAGCGCAAGGTCGAAGACGAAGTCGAGCTCCCGCTCGCTGCCCTTGCTGATCACGCAGGTCGCCGAGTACGCCTTTCCCATCCCCGCGAGCACGTCCATGGCATCCATGGCCGCGTCGAACGCCCCCTTGCCCCGCGTCCTGTCATGAAACGTGCGCGATCCGTCGAGCGACAGGAAGACCTCGTCGAGCCGCCGGACGAGGTGCTTCTTCCTGCGCAGGCCCTTGCCGTTCGAGAACATCGTCAGGTAGGTGGGATCGGGCAGGTCCTTGATCGCGTCGACGATGACGTCCAGGTCCTTGCGCAGCGTGGGCTCGCCGCCGGTGAGGTTCCAGTGCACCGTGTGGTCCCCCAGGGCGCGGATGAGCTTGACCAGATCGTCGGTCGGCGGCTCCTTCCGCTTGCCCGAGTGGATGTCGCAGTAGGAGCACGAGAGGTTGCATGCCGTCGTGACGTTGAGCGTGACGCTCAGCGGATACGGCCTGCCCAGGACGTAGTGCTCGTACGCGAAGCGCAGGACCTTGCTGCCGGCCGACAGGCTTTCATTCAATCGTTCCATCGTCATGACCCTCCGTTTCCCTCCCAACCACTGCAAGCTCCGTTCCACCTCCCCGATCACGGGATATCGGCGGTTTGGCCGCCTCGCTCCTGTGGCACGAGCGCCACGGGTGTCTCCCGCGCATCACTGCGGCTGGCGCCGTTCTTGCAAAAGCCCGTCCACATGCAACACATCCCGGACCGACTCATCTTCGTGTGGCTCGGGCGCAGCCTGCCGACGGCCGCCCTCGTGGCCGTGCGATCCGCACACCGCGTCTGCGCCAGCCCCGAGACCATCGTGCTGCACGACGGTCTCGACACCCGGACCCCGGGTGCACGCTCGCTGGCCTCGGAGCCCGGCATACGGCTCGAGCCCGTGACCGACGCGCTGTTCGACCACATCCCCGAGGGAGGCGCGATCGCGCGCAGTCTCTACCGCACCCTGCCGTCACCGACCGCCCGCTCGAACCTCCTCAGGCTCGCCGCGCTCCACGGGCTGGGCGGCATCTATCTCGACACGGACACGATCACGATCCGCGACCTCGCGCCCCTCCGGCGCTTCCGCGGCTTCTGCGGCACCGAGCACGTGGCCTGCCCCGGCACGACGTGGCGCTCCCTGAGCCCCCTCGAGTGGGCGAGAACTGGGATCCTGCACGGAGCGCGCCTCACCTGCACGATCTCGCGCGCGGGCCTGATGCTCTTCCGCCGTCTCGAGCGCTTCTACCACCTGGTCGCGAGCAACGCCGTCGTGGGATCCGCGCCCGGCAATCCTCTCATCGCCCGTGCCTTCGCCGAGATCGCCCTCATGCCGCACTCCAGGCAGGCACGGCAGTACGCGCTCGGCGTCCACCTCCTGCAGACGCTCACGGGCAACCGCTCGTCACCCCACATGCTCGTCCTGCCTCCCCCCGTCTTCTATCCCATGGGTCCCGACATCTCGATGCACTGGTTCCGCAAGGGCTCCGCGGACCGCCTCGACGATCTCCTGGGTCCGGAGACTCGCGTCGTGCACTGGTACTCCTCCTCGCACGGGAGGCTCGGCCGGAAAACGCTCGACGAGGCCCACATCCACCGCAACCGCAACAGCACCGCGTTCGCCCGTCTCGCGGCTCCGTACGTGTGAAGGAGAGGCCGCCTCAGCCGCGCACGTCGATCTGCACGAAGCCCGGCGCCTCGAGCAGCACCTTCTCACCTTCGGGGCCGCTCAGCGTCAGCTTCTCGTCCTTCTCCCACTGCGTCTTCTCGTGGCACAGCTTCACGCCCTCGGCGATCGTCGTGCACCCCGCTCCGGGCAGCGGCTCGCCGCTGCTCGCGTGCGAGGGCTTCAGGTCGTCGCAGAAACTATCAAGGAGCAGGTACGGCTCAGCGGCCCCCGACTCCTCGATGCGCTTCGCGCAGAACTTCCGGACCGCCGCATCCGCCATGGGGTCCATCGACGTGGGAGTCATCCGGGCGTCCTTCGACGATCCCCTGGAGAGCTTGCCGTCCACGAACGTCGAGAGCCTCCACTTCTCATCGGCAGTCTCCAACTCCAGCAGGACGACCTTGACCTGAGTCACGCCCTCCTGCACGTGGAGCACGGCGCTCGTGGCCGATCCCGGGATGCGCGCCCTCGCGCTCGCCAGGGTCTCGAGGTCGATGCTCCGCACGGAGAGCCTGCCCACCATCGTCGGGTAGATGTCGGTCTCCTGCTCGATCGTGCCGTAGGACAGGACGTGGATCATCGAGCCGTCGAGCAGGAAGCCCGCCGCGTTCTGACCGATCATGAGCGGCAGCAGCCGGCCCGAGCCGTGGTGGTAGAAGCACATGACGCCCCGCGACGACTCGTCGGCCACCTTCCCCTCTCCGGCCCAGCCGGGAGTGAGCCTCGAGATGCCGACGATCATGAACGCGCCCGGCGACGAGAGCGCCCTCTTCCACGCCCCCTCGTACGTCCGCATCGCCTCCTCGACACCGCTCCACCCGTCGGACTCCCGGAGCGCATCGAAGTCCCTCTCCTGCGCGATCAGCGGCCCGGAGCACGGGTAGCACAGCATCATGGCGCGTCCGAGCGTCTCCGCGCACGCGCCCAGCTCGCCTGCCCTGCACTGCACCCTCGCGAGGTTGTAGACCGCCTCGGGAAGCTCGGGATCCTCATCGAGCGCCTCCCGGAGCTTGCCCGCCGCCTTCTCCCAGCCCTTCTTCCTCTTCATGAGCGCCACGCCCTTGCGGAACGCCTGGAACGCCTTCCTGCCGCCCACGCCGCTTGCCGTCTCGCGGCCCAGCACAGGATCCTCGGGCGCCTTGACCTCCTCGGCCGGCATCTCCTCCTCGGCCGGCTTCGCCTCCTCGGCGGCTGGCTCCTTCGCCTCCTCGGGCGGGGCGGGCTTCTTGCAGGCAAATGCCACGAGGCAGGAGCAGAGCACCATCACGTGGCGCAGCTTCATCACACATCCTCCATGCAGGAGATCTACGTCACGACGGTGCAGCCGCAGCCGGAGGAGCCCGATCCGTCGTCCGGCCCGTCCGTCCCCACATCCGCCGCCGCATCCGGCATGCTCGCGTCCGTGCCCGCATCAGGCGG
>JAFDER010000657.1 GCA_019310245.1 Deltaproteobacteria bacterium | reverse complement strand
ATGGTCAGGAACGATTACCATACCATGAGCATTGACAGAAGACGGGATGGACACCGATACCTGCACTGAGCCCCGATTTAGCCGCACCCCTCTGGACAGAACGACCCTGCGGTGCTCTCATGATAGGTGATGCCCGACCGCGAAGAGATCCTGGCCTCTGCCGACCCCGCGCTGGCGGAGGCGGGGAGGCGGGGACTGACCACGTGCCTCGGTGCCGTCAAGGACGACACGGTCACCGTGGTGGCGGACGAGAAGAACATCGTGGTGGGCGCCGCGTTCCTCTCGGCGGCGATCGACGCGGGCATCAAGACTCACGCCTTCCTGATGGAGAAGCACGGCAAGCGGCCGATGAAACGGTTTTCCGATTCGGCCGTTCAGGCGATCGAGTCCTCGACCGTCACGGTCCTGGCCGTCACCCCGCAGCCGGGAGAGCTCAAGTCCCGCATCCAGTTCATCGACCTGACCACGAAGCACCAGATCCGGCACGCGCACCTCGTGTCCGTGAGCCCCGACGCTCTGCGCATGGGGATGCGGGCCGACTACAATGCCGTCGACGCCCTGCAGGAACGGATCCTCGAGGTCCTCGGACATGCCGGGGGCGTGCACGTGTTCTCGGCGTTGGGCACCAACCTCGACGTGACCTTCGCGAACGACCACAGGTGGGTGAGGTCGAACGGACTCATCAAGCCGGGGTACTGGCAGAACCTGCCCTCGGGTCAGGTCTACACCTGCCCCGCGACCTGCGATGGCAGCTACGTGGCCGACTGGTCCATCGGCGACTGGTTCGAGCAGAGCTACCCCGATCTCCACGAGCATCCCGTGACCCTCTCGCTGTCCGGTGGGAGGCTCACGAGCGTCTCCTGCCCCAACAGGAAACTCGCAAGGGAGCTGACCCTGTTCACGCGCAGCAGCAAGAACGGCGACAGGGTTGGCGAGATCGGGTTCGGGACGAACCCCTTCCTCAAGTTCATGAAGGGGCAGATGGTCCTCAACGAGGACGTGCCCGGCGTCCACCTCGCCCTGGGCGATCCCTTCCAGGACAAGACCGGTGCGAGCTGGTCGTCCAGCGTGCGCGTGCCGCTCGTCGGTGCAGGCATGTCGATCACGGCCGGTGATCGCGTCGTCATGGAGGAGGGCGTGTTCGCACCGGATCTCCTCGAGGGTCTGCCCGAAATGAGTGGATAGCCCTCTATTCTCTCGAGAATTCCACAACTCGGATGAAAAGGATCACCAGATGATGATGAATCGCATGAGCAGCATCCTGGTCGTGTCGGTCCTTGCTGTGCTCGTCTGTCTCGCCGGCTGCGGCGGAGACAAGGGCAAGCAGACGACGACACCCGATAAATCCCTGGGAGGCGAGGACGGTGGAGAACCCGGTGGAGGCGAGGGTGATGGTGGCGAGGGCGGAGGCGAGGGAGCCGGGATCGGCAGCGGCGGGGGTGAGGCTGCCGTGATCGAGCCCGTGATCCCGACCGAGGGCGACCCAAGCGACCACTTCCTGGGGCACGGCGACCTGTTCGCAGGGAAAGCTGCATACACCCATGGCACCCTGTACGTCGAGCCGGTGATCGAGATCGCTCCGCCGGGCAGCACGGGCAAGGGCACGTTCAGGCTGGTGCGCACCGGCAAGACGCTCGAGACGGCTCACTTCTGGAAGACCCACAAGGCCGACAAGGGCGAGATCAAGGTCGGCGTGATCGCGCTGGTCAATAATCGGAAGGATGACCAGGGCATCTACGCAGCGCCGGGGACCGTCAAGCAGGCCTACGATCATCGCTGGTGGGCCGCACGGATCGTCAGCGTGAAGCCGCTCGAGCCCAAGGGGTTCGTCTGGGTCGCGGGCGGCTACAAGGTCGACGCAGACGCGATCCGGATCCTGGAAGGCGACGATTCGCCCGCGCTCACCATCGAAGGCGACGAGGACGCCCATTTCATCCAGGCCGATCACTGGGTCTCCGGTACCAGCCCGCTCAAGGACAAGGGTCACACCTATGTGTCGATCTCGGCTGCGGTGAGCCCCTTCGAGGGAGGCG
>JAFDER010000186.1 GCA_019310245.1 Deltaproteobacteria bacterium | reverse complement strand
GGGCTCCGGCTCTTCCTTCTTCTCCAGCTCCGACTCTTCCTCCTTGCCGATCACCACGCCCCTTTCTGTCGGGGGGGGAGGAGGCGGAATGGAGGTGGACTTCTTGTCCGTCTCGACGAGGATGCCGAAGAAGATGAGCTTCGAGATGATCCGAAGCGTGTCGATGTCCGAGAAGTCTGCCTTGTCCACCACCTCCTCGAGACACATCATGCCATCCGTCAGCGCCAGGAGCTGGTTGACCTCGTCGGGCAGCTCGTCGAGCCTCTCGACGAGCTCACGGATGTCGACGTCGAACACGGTGGTCATGGGCGGAAGCTGTTCGAGGATGCGGCTCCACTCGTCCAGCCTCCGTATTCCCTCGAGCAGCAGCTCTTGCGGGCCCAGCATGATGCACTTCTCGCGCCGTATGGGGCGGAAGTCGATGTCGAAGAATCCCTCGGTCCACCTCATCGCCCTGTAGACGGCCTCTTCGCCCGTGAGCCCCTGGAGCTCGGCATCGATGACCTCGCCGTCCTTGAAGAACAGCGCCCCGGACTCGCCCTCGTGCGCAAGATGGATGACGCCCGTCTTCTTGGACAGCTCGATCGTCTGCAGGATGTCCATGAGCCCGATCTCGTTGAGCGGCCCCGTGAAGCGGGTCTTGGACTCCCGCGTCTCGAGCTCCTCGCGCTCCTTGCGCTGGAGAAGCAGCCTGACGCGGGCGACGAGCTCGACGAGGAAGATGGGCTTGGTGAGGTAGTCCTCCACTCCGAGCTCGAGGCCCCTGACCTTGCTCTGAAGGTCCTTCGCGCTCGAGAGGAACAGGAACGGGATCTCCTTGAGATCCTTGTTGGCCTTGACCTTCTGGCAGAACTCGAACCCGTCCACGTCACCCAGATCCGTCTCGGAGATGATCATGTCGGGCGGAAAGATCTCCACCTTCTTGAGAGCATCCAGACCGCTGGTTGCCGTGGTGACGGAGAAACCCACGTTCCGAAGGCTGATCTCGAGAAGCTGCAGATCGTGGGGATTGGTGTCTGCAATGAGCAGGTTCGGCTTGATGGTCACGGCACGCATCCTCCCTTCGGGAGCGGCAGAGCAGATCGAGAGGCGCCGAGGATAGCTGGCGCGATCCTCCCCCCCGACATCCAAGATCTCGACTCAGGCCCGTAATCTAGATAAATATCTTGTTGTTTTCAATAGGCGCCTGGTTCTACGTGAAGGAACAGGGGGGGATGGGGTCAGCCCTCCCAGGCCGTCGTGCCCATGTCCGTCACGTCGTAGCCTCCGAGGTCCGCCACCGTGCTCTTGAACCGATCCGAGGCCAGGGTGTGGAGCAGCGCCGCGACCCTGGGATCGTCCAGGAAATCGACCGGAATGCACAGATCGTATCGCTCCGTGGCCACGGGAACGAAATCCAACCCGAGCGCCTTGGCGGCGGCAAGGATGCCGAGGCCCGCATGGGCGCCGCCGGAGAGCACCTGCACGGCAACGGCCATGTGGGTGTACTCCTCCAGGCCATATCCCTGGATGCTGGCCGGGACGATCCCCAGCTTCTCGAGGTGATAGTCGAGCAACACCCGGGTGCCGGAGCCTGCCTGCCGGTTCACGAAGACGAGGCCGCCGCGCGTCAGATCGGCCAGACCCGAGATGGACTCCGGATTTCCCGGTCCGACCATCAGGCCCTGCTGACGGTAGGCGAGCGTGACGAGCCGCACCCGTCTGCCTTGCAGGTGCTTCCTGACGTAGCTGACGTTGTACTCCCCCGTCTGCGCATCCAGCAGATGGGTGCCGCCGAGATGGCAACGGCCCTCACGGATCGCGATCAGGCCCGCCAGCGATCCCACGTTCGACGCCGAAACGAGCACCTCGGGCGCGCGGCGCCGGATGTGATCGCCCAGGATGTCCAGCGTGACGTCGTGGCTGCCCACGATGATCAGCGTGCGATCCACGGCAGAGCGCGGCCCGAGCAGCTCGGCCTGGACTTCCCGCCCCTCGTCGAGACCCTCGATCTCGGATGGGATGCGGATGATCCCGTCCGCCCTGGTCAGGGAGGTGATCGTCCCCGCCCCACGCTTGAGAGGCGTGGCGACGACCCGATCGCCCACGCGCCCGAGATGGACCCTGATGAACTCCTCATGCCCGAGCTTGGAAGGCAGAAGCCTCGCGGGCACGACGGCGATGGTCTCGCGATCGCGCGGTTGCGACCCCTGCATCAGCTCGAGAGCCGGACGGACGAACCTGTCGAAGCAGACCCACGCCGACACGGGGTAGCCGGGCGAGCCGACGACGGGCCTCCGCCCGACCTTGCCCAGGATCGTGGGCTTTCCGGGCATGATCGTCACGCCGTGCACGAGGACCTCTCCGAGCGCATCGATGACGTGCACGGTATGGTCCTTCGATCCCGCCGACGCCCCCGCGTTCACGACGACCATGTGCACGTCGGACTCGAGTGCATCGTTGACGGCCGCGCGGATGTCTTGCTCGCGATCGGGCTGGCGGTCCATCATCACGGGATCGCCGCCGGCCTCCCGGATGAGGCCGGCGAGGAACACGGAGTTCGTCTCGATGATCTTCCCCGGGCCCGGCGGCGCCTTCTCTGCATCCCGCCAGTCCACGAGCTCGCTGCCCGTGGGGATGACCGCCACGCGCGGTCTCGAGAGCACCCGGACCGAGAACACACCCGCCGTCAGGAGCGCGGCCACGTCCGCTGCCGCGAAGCGATGATGGTGGGCAAGGACGAGCTCACGCGACACGATGTCCTCGCCCACGCGCCTGACGTGCTGCCAGGGATAGGCGGCGGCCGTGATCTCGACGACCCCGGGGTCCGGCTCGTGCACCTGCTCGATCATGATGACCGCGTTGCAGCCCTCGGGCAGCGGTTGGCCCGTGTTGACGTGGTGCGCCTGCTTCCCCGCGACGAGCCTCACCGGAGCCTCCTCCGAGGCCCCGAACGTCTCGTCGGCCCTGACGGCGATCCCGTCCATGGCCGCGCCGTTGTAGCCGGGCGAGGAGTACACGGAAAAGACGGGCTCGGCGGTGACGCGGCCGAGAGCCGCAGAGGTACGGATCTCCTCCGTGCCCACGATCGCCGTCCAGTCGAACGAGGAGAGAAACAGCTCCCGCGCCTCGGGCAGGGTCTTCATGTCGAGATAGATCTTGCGCTTCATCGTCCACGCCTCATGGAAACAGGAGCACGGTCACCACCGAGCCCTCGTCCAGCCCCTCGCAGCCGAGGGGGACCGTCACGAGCCCGTCCGCCCGTGTCAGCGTCCTGAGCAGGCCCGACTTGCCCAAGACGGGCTCGGCCTCGAGACCTTCCTCACGCTCGCGCACGCGCACCCGCTGATAGGCCACGCGGCCCTGCACTCCGGGCACGTTGCGTGTCAGCACGGCCCGGCGCCGGACAAAGCGCGTGAAGCTCCTGGCCTCCCGGCCGAGCATGCGCTCGAGGATCGGCTCTGCGAACAGGTGGAAGGCGATCATGCAGGAGGCCACCTGCCCGGGCAGGCCGAGCAGGGCGTGGGCATCCTTCCTGACCCAGATGAACGGCTTTCCCGGTGCCACGCTCACGCCGTGGACGAGAAGCTGGGAGCCGGGAAAGGAGAGGAAGACGCCGACGGTCAGATCGCGCACGCCCATGGACGAGCCGCCGGAGAGCAGGGTGAGATCGCACTGGTCGAGGGAGGTGGCCACCTTCTCGCGGATGGCGTGCTCCTCGTCGGGCACGAGGCCGAGCGGGACGGGCACCGCACCGGCGGCGGTCACCTGCGACGCGAGCGTGTGGGTGTTGACGTCGCGCACCTGCCCCGGCCGCGGGCTCCCGGACACGGGTACGACCTCGTCGCCGGTGGAGATGATCCCCACGCGCGGCCTGCTCACGACCCCGGCCCCGGAAGCTCCGAGCGACGCCAGCAAGCCCACGTCCTGCGGCCGCAGCCTCCGGCCTGCCTCGAGGAGAACCTGTCCCTTCTCGGCATCGTCCGTCGGACCGAGGACATGAGCGCCGGGAGCGACGGACCGGGCCACCTCGATGGTGCGCTCGTCCACGATCCTGGTGTGTTCCACCATGACGACGGCGTCGGCGCCCGCGGGCAGCATCCCGCCCGTTCCGATCCGGGCGCAGCATCCCGCCTCGAGGGCGAAGCCGGGCGGCTCTCCCATCGTCACCTCTCCGCTCAGCGTGAGGTAACCCGGCGAGCCCTCGCCGGCGCCGAAGGTGTCCCGTCCGCGAACCGAGTAGCCGTCCATGGTGGAGCGCGCGAATCCCGGCAGGTCATGGGGAGCGGTGAAGTCCCGGGCCAGCGTCCTGCCGAGCAGAGACGCGAGCGGCACGCTCTCGGACTCGAGGGCCTCCACCTGCCGGGCCAGGCCGTGGACCTGCTCGAGCGTCTGCGTCTTGAAGAACGGCTTCACGACCAGGCCATCAGATAGCAACTTGCAATGCGGTCCGCCAGGGCTAAAGTGGAGGCGTGGGCATCAAGGTCAACCTGCACAGCACTCACCGTCAGCACACCGGCGGAAGGAAGATCGTCGAGGTGGAGGGCTTTACGGTGGGCGAGTGCATCGAGAGCCTCGTCGGTGCGCATCCCGGCATGCGTGGAGCCCTGTTCGACGTCGGTGGCAAGCTCAGGAACAACATCGAGATCTACCTCAACCTGGAGTCCACGCATCCCGAGGAGATGCTGAAGCCGACCCGGGACGGGGACGAGATCCACATCGCCATCATGCTGGCCGGCGGCTAGGATCCCTCTGTTCGGTCTGCAGGGCCGCCGACCTGCTGTCGGCCTCCACGATCCTCCGTGCGGCCTCGCGCTTTCTCGCAAGGCTCATGTCCCCCGCGTCCACGACCTCCACGGCCTTCACCTCGCAAAAGCGCGCACACTGCGGGTCGCCGTCGCACATGTCGCACTTGACGACCCTGCGATCGATCGCGTCGAAGTGCATCGCCCCGAACGGGCAGACCGAGACGCACGTGCGGCAGCCGATGCACAGGTCGTAGTCGAGGTCCACGACGCCCCTCGCGTCGTCGCGCGTCAGCGCCTTTCGAGGACAGGCGGACACGCAGGGAGCGTCCTCGCACTGCTGGCACGAGACGGGGACGTAGACGCCCTCGGCCTCCCACTTCACGACCCGGATGCGGCTGCGCATCGGGTTCGACACCTGGCTGTGCTTGACGGCGCAGACGAGCTCGCACAGACGGCACCCGGTGCAACGATCGTGATCGATCCTGAGAACCTTGTGGCTAGCATGCATGTCTCCGCTCCTCTCTGGCTCACAGCAGGTGCGACGGCTCTTCGGCGATCCCGAGCCGCTCGAGGGTCTCGGTCTTCGGAACGCCGCTCTCGTCCAGGCCCTTGTGCTCGTAGAACTCGGCCCGCATGCCGCAAAACTTCTCCCTGTCGATCTTCAGACCCACCACGTCGGGCGCCCCGCGCAGGACCGGCTCGTCGAAGTAGCGGTGGTTGAGCATGTCGCCCTTCTCGAGGTCGTCGGGCTCGAGCCCCTCCCTGAGGTTGTAGAGCCTCTCGAGCATGTTGCAGCGCTCGGCGATCTCCCACAGCTCCGTCGGCGTGAACGTGAGGCCCGTGTTGTAGAGCAGGACCTTGGGCCAGTCCTCGAAGTTCGGCAGGGTGGGCCCGAGGAAGACCGTGTGGTACTTGCAGATGCCCAGGCAGTCCACGGCCATGTACGTGTTCTCCTGCCAGAACACCAGCCAGGCCTTGCCCTCGTAGGAGGTGTGCTCGGAGCTCAGCGGCCCGTCGTAGGCCACGGGGCTCGAGTAGATCTTCCTCAGGACCGGCTCGGGAAGATGATACAGATCGATGGCCGGACGGCTCCTGAGGTGGTCCGAGCCCCTGGAGGCCGTGGCCACGTTGAGCGCGAGCGCGGGCGTCGCGCGCTCGTCCGAGTGCAGGTTGCTCATGCCCTTGACCTGGATGAGGTACTCGAAGGAGCCCTTGCCGATCTTCTTCGACGCCGGGATCCCGCCTTCGGCCAGCACGTCGCCCAGCCAGCCCTTGCGCTGGCAGATCCGGTGGACCATCTCGATCAGGGCCTCGTCGTTTCCGAAGGTGAGCTCGAGCCCGTCGGTCTGCTCCTTTGTGATGATGCCCTTCTCGAAGAGCTCCATGGCCCAGGAGATGATGGACCCGATCTCCAGGTTGTCCACGCCGTACTGGTTGACGAGGTGGTTGCCCACGAGGACCGTCTCGGCGCTCCTGCAGTCCGGCTCCCCGGCAAAGGCGCCCTGGGACGTGTACTCCGGGCCCTCGTCGTACGTGCCCTTGTAGGGGCCCGTCGGGATCTTGTACTGCGCGCGGCAGTGAACCTGGCACCCGTAGCAGCCCGTCATGTGGTGCGGGCCGATGGTCTCCTCGGCGATCTCGTCGAGGCGCTCGGGCTCCACGTCGTCGGCGTACTCGAGCTGGTTGTACTGGAAGTTGCGGGTACGGATGCCGCCCCAGGAGTTCGTGGCGCCCCAGATGAACGGCGTGCCGAGCGTGCCCTGGGTCTGGTTGACCTTGGAGCTCACGATCTGGTCGATGAACCGCTTGTTGTACTCCAGCGCCTCGACGGGCTGCGCGATGGCGATGTCCATGGTGCCGCGTGCGGCCACGGCCTTGAGGTTCTTCGAGCCCATGACGCAGCCCATGCCCGAGCGGCCGCCCGCGTTCTTGATGCCCGTCATCACGTTGGCGTACCGGACCAGGTTCTCGCCGGCCTGGCCGATGACGCAGGCCTTGACCTCCTCGTCGCCGAGCTCCCCGCGGATGGCCCACTGGCTCTCGGTGGAGCTC
>JAFDER010000656.1 GCA_019310245.1 Deltaproteobacteria bacterium | reverse complement strand
TCCTGCTCGGTCCGTGTGCCGTCGCCGCAGGCCACGGAGAAGCCGAAGCCCGTGGCCAGGAGAAGCAGAACGAGAAGCTTCATGCAGTCCTCCACCTGGCCTGGAATCTACCCACATCCGGACCAGACGGGCAAATAATCCTGCAATACGTGGATGGAGTGATCTGCTAGCGCACCCTGGACATCTGCCAGTCCTTGAAGCAGTGCGTCGACGGGGGGCAGTCCAGGACATGGGCGCGGCCGCGACAGGAGCAGCAGTCCTCGAGCTTGTAGGCCGGCGGGGGGGCGGGGTTGAAGGAATCGGCGCAGGTGCCGGCGCAGCAGATCACGACTTGCTCGCAGTTGACCTGCGTGCAGTCGACGGGCGTGCGGCAGGAGTCGAAGAGGCCTGCGAGAGCGATGATGATCAGGGCGATTCGCGTCATTTTGGGTACTCAAATGTACCACGATTGGCTATAAGGTCGACATGCGGATCGGTTTCTTCTCGGACATTCATGGAAACGTCCTGGCACTGGAGGCGGTCCTCGCAGACATGAAGGAAGAAGGCGTGGAGGCCTACGTGTGTGCGGGCGATCTGGCGGCGTTCGGACCCAGACCCAGGGAGGTGATCCAGCGGCTGAACGACATGGAAGGTCTGATGATCGTCAGGGGCAACACGGAGAGGTGGCTGGACCTGGTCAGGAGCAAGCCGCTGGGGCCGTACGACGAGAAGGTTCTCGAGAAGGTGAGGCCCGCGCTGGCGTGGACCATCGAGAAGCTGTCGGACGACTCGATCACGATCATGGCCGACCTGCCTCTGGCCGGCATGATGGAGGGGGACGGCGTGGCTCTGCAGGTGGAGCATGCATCGCCGGGCTCCGACTGGGTGGGGATCCAGCCGGAGGTGGAGGACGAGCGCCTCGGGGAGATGTTCGATGGGTTCGAGGGGGAGGCGTTCGTGTGCGGCCACACGCACAAGCCCCTGATGAGGAAGGTGGGCGAGATCCTCGTCGTGAACGACGGATCCGTGGGCTTCCCCTACGATGGCGTGCCCAGGCCGTCCTGGGTGCTCGTGGAGGTGAGCGGAGGCGTGAAGGCCGAGATCCGCAGGGTCGACTACGACCGCGACGCGGTGCGCAAAGACATCGCGGATGTGGGCATGGTGTGGGGCGACGTCATGTCGATGAGGCTCGAGACGGCGGTGATGTAGCCTCAGTCCTCCGACTCCTTCTGCTTCCTTTTCTTCCGGCCCCTGAGCTGTGCCCTGTAGCCCGCGAGGGAGAGGAGCACCCAGAGGATCGCGATGGCGATGCCGCCGGCCCGGCCCTCGAGGAGAGGCGTGAGGATGAAATCGAAGGTCGGGATCTCCAGGAACACGATGAACAGGCCCTCGAGGGCGAGAATGGCGCCGAGACCGGCCGTGCCTGCGGCCAGGACTCGCTTCTGGAGGATGGCGAAGAGGATGCCCGCGATGAGAGCGGCGATCCACGCCGCGATCTCCGACGCGAAGAAAGCGGAGCAGGCGGAGTAGCCGAAGGCCAGGCCGAGCAGGAACATCCCCGGGGTGAGCAGGAGGCCTGCGATGCCGCCGCCCACCAGGCCGAGAACCAGGAAGGCGAGCGTCGTCCAGATGGTTGAATGGGTGACGAGGGCGACGATCGTGGCGGCGATCGTTCCGACGATCAGGAACCCCGAGAACCCCAGCGCGAGGCGGAGGATCTTCGAGCCGGAGAAGCACATGACGAGGCCGACGATGGTCAGGACGAGGGCCCCGAGCCACCCGCCGGGAAGAGAGAGGAACGTCTGCATCAGAGCTGCTTGAGCCTGTCAGTGAGGGTCCTGTAGCGGGAGATGACCATGCGCAGGATGTCGAGAGCGATCTCGGGGCGGTCCTTGATGGTGGCCTTGAGGTCCCAGGAGGTGAGGACGAGGCAGGTGGTCTCCTCCTTGGCGCGGACCGTGGCCGTGCGCTCCTCGCCGTCGATGACGGAGAGCTCTCCGATCACGGCCCCTGCGCCGAGCTCGGCCAGGAAGATGTTCTCGTCACCCTTCTCCT
>JAFDER010000185.1:6805-13204 GCA_019310245.1 Deltaproteobacteria bacterium | reverse complement strand
GGGATTGACCCTGGTCTCGACCCTCACGCTGACCTACGAGGTGATCCAGATCCGGATCTTCTCCTACGCCCTGCAGCCCGTGGTCGCCTTCATGGCCATCGCCATCGCCATGCTGGGCTTCGGCGCGGGTGCCACCCTGCTCACGCTGCGCCCGGACATCTCGCGCACGGGCACGCATCGTCGGCTGTCGATCCTGAGCCTGTGCCTGGCCGCATCCATCCTTCTCGTCAACGTGTTCTTCGCCCACACGTCCAGCAGGGTCATGGAGCCCGGAGTCGTGAACATCAGCCCGCTGTGGGTGGGGTTCGTCCTGCTGCCGTGCGTCCTGCCCTACTTCCTGGCCGGGCTGATCACCGCCGTCATCCTCGAAAGGGGGGTGGAGCGGATCGGTACGCTCTACTTCTGGAACCTCCTCGGCTCCGCGGCGGGCTGCGTGCTCGCGATCGTCCTGCTCAGACCCCTGGGTGCGGAGATCATCGTGGGCCTCGCGGCGACAGGCGCTACCGTCGCCGGCCTCGTGTTCGCGTGGCCGGAGGGCGGGAGGCTCCGGTGGATCGCCGCCGGCGCGGTCGCCGGGTCGCTCGTTCTCGTTCCGTTCTCACCGAGGCTCCTGCTCTTCCAGCCTGACACGAACGAGGCCGTCATGAAGCTCACGCAGTGGGACCTGGCCGAGGGAAGGCCCGGACCCGTGCGCGAGTTCACGCAATGGGACCCCGTGGGCCGCATCGACGTGATCAAGCACGGACGGAAGCACATCTTCGTCTCGGAGCCCACGGAGTTCAGGACCGTGACCATCGACGGCGGGGCAATGACCCTGGTGGTCAAGGATCCGAGGAAGCCCGGCTGGGGCAAGGCGCTCTTCGAGCAGAGCACGTACGGGGCGGCCTATCACCTGCGCAAGAACCCCGACGTGCTGGTCATCGGCGTCGGAGGCGGGAGCGACATCAACACGGCGCTGTACTGGAACGCGAAGAGCGTGACGGGCGCCGAGATCTCGCTCTCCACGCTCAGGGCGCTCACCGGCCCCTACGCCGCGTTCGCGGGCTGGCCCGAGCGCACGGACGTGGTCGAGGTGATCCACATCGACGGACGGGCCATCGCCAAGAGCACCGACCGCACGTTCGACATCATCCAGATGAGCGGCGTGGACACCTTCACGATGCACTCCGCGGGTTCCATGGTGCTCGCCGAGGACTACCTCTACACCACGGACGCCTTCGGCGACTTCATCTCCCTGCTCGAGCCCGATGGGATCCTCCAGGTGATCCGCTTCGGCGACGAGGCACTGAGCCTGTCGGCGATCGCGGCGGGCGCCCTGCGCTCGCGCGGCATCGAGCACCCCGAGAGGCACATCGTCGCCCTGCAGCAGAACTGGCTGAGCGGCATCCTCGTCAAGAGGGAGCCGTTCACGGCCGGGGAGATCGAGACGCTGAGGCGCATGGAGGACAGGAAGCTGCCCACCGGGGTCGTGATCCCGCACTACGACGAGGCCGGGATCAAGCTCAGCGCGCCGATCAAGATCCTGCACCCCGGCGGCAAGAAGCAGTCCCGGAGGGACAGCGACTTCTTCGACGCCATGGCGCAGGGCCGGGAGTCCGAGGCCCTGATGAAGCTCAAGCTCCCGTTCATCGTGCCCACGGACGACCGGCCGTACTACATGCTGGGCTCGTGGATGAGCCTCCTGCAGAGGAAGCTCGCCCGGAATCCCCTCATCGACCTCATCATCACGTCGACACTCGTCACCGCCTCGGCCGCGCTCCTGCTCATCCTCCTGCCAGTGGCGTGGGTGCGCAGGAAGAGCGATGCGAGCGCGGGAACGATGGCGGGCGTGGTGCTCTACTTCTTCTCGCTGGGCGCGTGCTTCATGCTCTTCGAGGTGGGGCTCATCCACAGGACCATCGTGTTCGTCGGCACTCCGGGGGCCTCGGTCAGCGTGGTGCTCGCCTCGATCCTCGTCTCCTCCGGCATCGGCGCGCGCGTGACCGATATCGTCAGGTGGTCGGCGGCGCGGAAGATCGGCGCGGCGCTGGCAGGCCTCCTCGCCGTGGGTCTGTTCCACGCGTTCTTCGCCGGCGCGCTGTTCGAGCCCCTCTACGGACTGCCCGTCTGGCAGCGCAGCATCGTCGCGGCGCTCGCGCTCGCGCCGGTCGGGTTCTTCATGGGCTGGTTCTTCCCCCTGGGTCTCGGGATCACGGCGAGCAGGGCGGCGTCGCTCGTGCCCTGGGCGATCGCCGTCAACGGGTTCGCATCCGTGATCGGATCTCTCGCCACGCTGCCGCTCAGCCTGGCCTTCGGATTCCGCACCCTGTTCGTGCTCGCCGCGCTCGGCTACGTCGTCGCCGTCGCCGTGATGATGCCGATGGCGCTGAGCGCTTCGAAGCGCTCCGGCGATTAGAAGACGTCTACTCCGTCAGCACCAGCACCCACACCGTCGAGCCGTCGGTCTCGGCCGACGCGCCCAGCCCCATCCGGGTCAGCACCGGCCCGCGGCCACCGAAATCGTGGTAGAAGATCGACATCCGCCCGAACGTGTTGGCCGTGCTCATGTTGTGCTCGCCGGTGGTCACCATGTACGGCGACGTGTTGACCCCGTCGACCCAGAAGTACCCGCCGCCTACCACGTCCACGCCGGTGGGAGAAGCCCCACCGGCCACGGCGTCCGCCTCGGCCTGCGCGGTGGTGGCGGCGGCGTCGCTCCAAGTCAACACCAGCGGCCATGTGACGTCGGTATGGTAATCCCCCGTACCGAAGGGAATGCCCCAGTAGCGATCATGCGTGGAGTAGGACTCCCTGAAGTCGTTGACGATGCCGGCCATGTCGTGCACGTCGGTGATGGTCGCGTCCGAGCCGAAGCTGGGCTCGCCCGGCGGCGGCGCGTCAGGCGATGTGTCCACCGCGCCGTCCACCGGAGAGTCAACCGGACCGTCCACGGGAACGTCGCCAGGTGGATCGGCGGTCGAGTCCCAGGGGGTGTCCACGACCGCATCCTCACCCGCGTCCATGTCGTAGCTGTCGTCCTGGTCGCAACCGGCCAGGACGGCGAGCGTCATGAGTGCTGCTGCCATTCGAGTCGAGAGTTTCATCCGATCGTCCTTTCGCCAGGCCGAGCCTGGCCCCTGATCAAATAGGTAGTCTAGACTCGATAGCTTATCATTTCAGTTGAAGGCGAAAAAACTGCGCGCGATCTGGCCGCTGGCTCCTATTCGAGCCTTGCGAGGCGTACCCAGGCGAGGGCCGATGCGTCGATGTCGAGGGTGACGTCCACGAGGTCGCTCGCCGGGAACGCGAGGTACTGCACGCCCGTGGCGTAGACCTCGCCGTCGTTGAGCGCCACGGAGGCCATCATTGGACCCACGAGAGAGAACATGTCCCGGAACGTCCCGAACATGTCGATGCCGCGCGTGCGGTCCGTGAGCGGGTCCACCTGCGTGGGCAGGAAGTTGTAGGCCGGCTCGTCGCTGATTGGCGCGGAGTCCGGTCCGCGGTTCGAGACGGCCAGGCAGGTGAGCCAGTCGAAGATGATCTCCATGTGGTCGCGCCCGCCCATGAGCGTCTCGATGTTGTCAGCGCCGAGATCGGCGGAGTCGAAGTACGCGTTGAGCCAGGCGATGCCGCCGTCGTCCACGAACGAGCCGTCGGTCTGGGTCGTCTCGCCGCCGTTCTGGTCGAAGAGGTAGCGCAGGAAGAGGTACGACTGGCCGCGGAGCGCGCCGTCGCGCTCGCCCGAGGCATAGCCGCCTCCGGGCGTCAGGATGTCGATGACCCTGAAGGTCTCGATGCCGTCGAGCCCTCCGCGGGCCACGAAGAAGTTGCCGCCGGTCATGCCGGTCAGGTCCTGGGCCAGCGCCGCGATGCCCTCGTTGAGGTAGATGTTCTCGGCGGCCTCGGGCTGGTCGTTGAGAAGGAACTTGCGGTGGAAGTAGATCATGTGCGCCGTCTCGTGCGCCATGGTCTCGTTGAGGGCCATGGGAGAGCCCATGCGCTCGTCGAGGAGCTCGGGGGGCGTGACGTAGATCATCTCGGCGTGGTTGCCGTAGCTGCACCCGAGGAAATGAAGAGCACGTGCAACACCCCGTCCTCGTTATAGTCCGACTCCTGGCCGAAGAAGATCCGCTCGCGAGGCATCACGATGACGCCGAACAGGCGGACGATCTCGTCGAGATCGTCCACGGTGGGCGTGGGGGTGGAGGTGATGTCGAACCAGATGGCGATCTCGTCGTTCACGATCTGGCACTGTGCGTCGATGTCGACCACCGTGCCCGAGCCGTTGCGGATCTGGAAGGTCTTCACCTCGTCGAGCACGGGAGGATCGTCCGGCGGATACGTGTCCCACTGCGGGAAGGTGCGGCCCTCGAGCTCCTCGATCAGCTGCGCCCAGTCGTGCTCCACGTGATGCTGGATGTGATCCAGTGATGGAAGATCGACGTGCTCGCGCTCGCGGGCCGGCGAGCCTCCCGATCCGCCCGACCCGCCCTCAACGGACGCCGTGTACTCGTAGATGGCTCCGAGCTCCCAGTGCGTGGCAAGGACGACGAGCACGTACTCGCCGCCGTCGGACGGCGCCCTGAGCTCGACCTGGAACAGGCCGTCCGTGCCGTCGAGATCCGCCGTGTCGCCCACCTCGAGCCACAGGCCCGGCAGGGCTTCCTCCTCGTCCACGTCGGAGACATCGCCCTCGTCCGGGAGGGAGTCCTCGATCGTGTCGTCGGACGCGTCGTCATCCTTCTTCCCCCCGCCGCACGAGGCCAGGAGCAGGGCAAGGACAATGCAGGTACTTCTCATCACGATTTCACCTCTGATCATGCTCGAATGGTGTAGCAGTGAAACGCCTGCCTGTCCACGAGAGCGCTGCGACGCGGGGTTGCACGACGGCAGTCCGGTGCGCTACGTACACCCTGTCGTGAAACGTGTTTCCATCAGCGACAGGCTCGTCTACGTGCTGCCGCCTCGCTCGGCGCGGGCCTCGTTCCTCGGGTGCTCGGGCCTCGTGGTTCGCGACGCCAGGACCGCGATCATCGACGGGAACATGGGGCCGGATGAAACGCCTGCCTTCCTCGAGGCGGAGAAGCCGGACGTGTGCGTGGTCTCCCACTTCCACGTGGATCACTCGCGATGGGCTCACGAGGCGGCGCAGGTTCCCGGCGTCGTGCTCCACGTGCCGCGGGCGGAGCTCCGGTACCTCGCGGACATGGACCACTTCGTGGAGCGCTGCGGTCTGCCGGACGAGGACATGGCCCGCAGCTGGCGCACGTGGCTCACGCAAGGGGCAGGCCTCAGGCCCGTGCCCGATGCCGTGCCCCTCGCCCCCGGCGACGTGCTGGACCTCGGCGCGACGAGGATCGACGTGGTGGATGCAAAGGGACACTCGCCCGGCCACCAGGCCTACTGGATCGCGAAGGACAGGATCCTCTTCTGCGTCGACATCGGAGTGGACGGCTTCGGACCGTGGTACGGGTGGAGGGACGCGGACCTGCTCGAGTACGTGCGCTCGATCTGGAGGCTCGTCGAGCTGGATGCGCGCCTGCTGGTCACGAGCCACGGAGGCCTGATCGAGAAGGACGTCCGCACGGTCCTGCTGGGCTGCCTGGACGTGATGCGCGGGCGCGAGACGGTGATCGCGCACGACCTGGACGAGGGCCTGGACGTGGAGACGATCACGGCGCGAGGACACATCTACGGAGACACGTCACGCTTCCCGCCGCCCCTCGACGCCGCGTACCGGCTCTGGGAGGAGAACATGGTGCGCGAGCACGTGCGGATCATCTCGACGGGCGGCATCGACGCCGTCGATCATTGAGGAGCGGCGTCGGAGAACCCGGCATCGAGCAGATCGTTGATGCGGGCGAGCGCCTCGGGATGGCTGATCATGTCGAAGTGGGTGAGGTAGTCCCAGAACATGACGGTCTCGGCCTCGTCCAGGACCTCGTCCGTGAGAAGGGCCTGCACCTCCACCACGGTGTCGTCCTCGCCGTAGACCATGCGGCTGTTGCCGCCCGAGCCGGCCAGGACGTGCATCCGCGTCTCATCGGGAAGGGGATCGTCGAGCAGGTGCACGAGGAAGTCGCTTCCCGGCTTCAGGTCCTTCCAGCTCGCGGGCGCGTCCACGGCCCAGGCCCACGAGCCAAGCCTCCACGTGCCGGCCCAGGGCGTGGAGGCCGCGATGAAGAGCGGAATCTCGGGCATCTCGTGGCCGTCGTCGTGCGGGCGAAGCGCGGAGCGGACGACGAGCCCTCCCAGGCTGTAAGTCACGACCGCCATCCGGGAGACGCCCTCCCGCTCGGCCGCCTCGGAGAGGCTCGCCCTGAGCTTGTCGCCGAGCGTGTCCAGGCTGTAGCCGGCCGGGAAGTAGGCGTACCAGGGCTCGAACCGCGTCCGGTCGATCGCCGCGCCCACGTGCTC
>JAFDER010000185.1:0-6783 GCA_019310245.1 Deltaproteobacteria bacterium | reverse complement strand
ATGGCGCGCGGCCCGGTGACGTGTCCGTGGATGAGGAGCACGGGGATGCGCCCCGGCTGGTGAGGCTCCTCGAACAGGATCTTGAAGCCGATGGCCTCGTCGAACTTCTGGGGCTCGAAGAGCCCGGTCAGGCAGGCCTTGATCCCGAAGAGAGGCTCGTCGAGGGTGATGTAGTTGCCCTCGACGGGATCGTAGGCGCGCTCGAACACCCCGATGAGGCGATACTTGTGCATCGTGCATCCCCCCACGGCGAGGAGCAGGGTGCAGATCACCGCCCGTGTCCGGACTCTCCTGGACCAGCGCATGCGCCTTAGACTAGTAAACACTTCGATAAGCGCGAAGAAAGGCGGCGACCTGTGGGCGAAACCGCACGCAGAATGTGCACAAGCCCACCCGGAAGCGAACGTTCTCGAGGGGTTGTGCGGGGTGAGCCGGCGCGGGCGCTGCTATTCGAACTCCTCCAGGATCTCTGAATAGCGCCCGGCATCCTTCGCACCGTAGGCCACGAGCAGGATGCGTTCGATGGAGGTGTCCCGGGCGCAGAAGTCGCGGATCGATGAGAGGGCCACGCGGCTGGCGTCGTCGAAAGGGTACCTGTAGACGCCCGTGGAGATGGAGGGGAACGACACGCTCTTGCAGCCCCTGTCCACGGCGCGGGCCAGGCTGGAGAAGTAGCAGGATGCCAGCATGTCGGCCTCGGCCCTGTCGCCGCCGTACCACACGGGACCGACGGTGTGGATCACGTAGCGCGCCGGGAGGTCTCCCGCCGTGGTCGCGATGGACTCGCCCGTGGGGCAGCCGTCGTGCTTCTTGCACTCATCGAGGATCGAGGGACCACCGGCCCGGTGGATGGCGCCGTCCACGCCGCCTCCTCCGCGCAGCTTCGAGTTCGCCGCGTTGACGATGGCATCCACCTCGATCTTCGTGATGTCGCCCTCCACGACCTCGACGAGCGTCCTGTTGAACGTCCTGCCCATCACGTCTCCTCTTGCCAAGGTTCAGCGATCTATATATAGCTGAGTGGATGTCTCGTAAATGGTCTATTCTCCCTTTCTTCTTCGTAACTTCGACGATGGCACTCTCGTGCGGGCCGGGCGGGACCGTGACCGACGCGGGAGCGGACGGGACGCCCGACGGCACCGCGGAGTGCACGCCGGGAAGCGAGATCGACCTGGAGGGATGGTGGGCGCTCAGGGCGTTCATCCGACTCGAGATGGTCGAGGACCCGCTGGCGACGGTCCACGTGTGCGACGACCTGGCACTGGCGACGGTCACGTGGATCGTCCGGGCGGACGCTGCATCCGGCGGCGATGCCTCCTTCACCTATCGCACGTGCGACATCCAGCTTCCACAGGTCACGGTGTCGTTCGCCGAGTGCAGCATGGACGAAACCTTCGTCGCGTACCTGCTGACCAGCGCCTCGCTCGACGCGTCGCTTCCGGTCATCGAGTATCCGGGGACGCTCGGCGTCACTGTCCCGGATCGATGCGCCGAGATCACGACGAACGACATCTTCGTGCGCATCGGCATTCTGGCGGACTACGACGACGCCGTTCCCCTGCCCGGCTGGGACCTGGACTGCACGGGTTCCACCTCACTCGAGTGCGTGCCGGGCTACGAGTCCGACGTGCAGGACACCGACAGCGACGGGCATCCGGGCGCGACGTTCGAGATCGACACCGATCCCCCGGGGCTGATCGAGGGCTTCGCCTGGGCCACCCTGCGTCACCTGCCAAACCTGCGCGGCACGGTCCGCAACAGCACGCTCGTCGAGGGCGTGCTCGAGCCGGTGCTGGAGTACGATTTCGTCGGGAGCGACGCGACCATGGCCGGGCTCGACATCGACACGCCCACGGTCAAGCGCAACCTGCCGGAGTTCGTTCCCCTGGCGGATGGATCGAGGTTCGTTCTCGTTCGCGTGGACGGTGCGCACGGCGCCGTGGACCTCACGTCAGGTGGGAGCGTCACGTGCAACGACGTGCTCTCCGCGCCCGGCCTGTTCGATTGAGAACGTTTTCAAGCAGTTAGGAACGGTTCGGTGCGATCAGTTCCTTGCCCGAAGACCATTCTGATGGCAAAATTCGAGGATCCGTGAAATTGATGAACCGGCCCGCGAGGGCTTTTCTTTGAGGAGGTGAACATGAGGTCTGGCGGAACAAGACATCTGATGCTGATCGCGGCCTGCGCGATCCTGGCATCGTGCGGAGGCGACTCGAACAAGCCCGTGGACCAGTACGGCAACATCGGCGATCCGTGCACCAGCGACAACCGGTGCCTCGGGGACCTGGTGTGCGCGCACGACGGCACGTGCCAGGATCCCGGTACCGGAGAACACGGAGACTCGACCGAGGGCGAGGCGTGCTCCAACACCGACGACTGCGACTGGGGACTCGTGTGCGGGCCCGACAACCTGTGCATCCCGGGCGGCGTCGCGGACCGCGGCGACGGATGCGGCTCGAACGAGGACTGCCGCTTCGGCTGGGTGTGCACCTCCAGCTATGTCTGCGGACCGCCCGGAGACGGGGGACCCGGATCTGCCTGCGACGGCGCCGAGGACTGCAACGAGCTGCTCGTGTGCGCGGGAGACGGGACCTGCCAGAACCCCGAGACCGCCGGGTCCGGCGTGGCCGGCCCGGGCGAGCCCTGCGATTCCACCGAGGACTGCAGGATGGGGCTCATGTGCTTCAGCCTGGGGCTCGAGGAGTCCATCTGCCAGGCGCCCGAGTTCTGGCCCGGCACCGACTGCACCCAGTCCGCAACGGACCGGGACGACGCGACCTATCCCTTCAAGGTCTTCTTCGAGATCCCGCGCGGCACGGACGTGGGCGAGTTCTACCGCCTGCCCTTTCCCAACAACATCCGCTTCAGGGGTGGCGCCATCGATCTCAACGGCCACCCCACACCCGACACCCCGCTCGCCTCCGGCATCGTCGGGTCCTATCTCGACGCGATCGAGAACGAGTCCACGGGATTCTCCACGCAGGGGGCCATCTACTTCCGATTCTCGAAGAGCGTGGACTTCTCCACGATCTCGCTGAGCGGCGACGACGCCAGCTTCTACCTCGTGAACGTCTCGCCCAGCACACCGTCCTACGGCAACGGCGGCGCGATCTCCATGTTCGCCACCACGGCGCGAGGCAAGTACATCTGCCAGAACTGGATGTCGATGAAGCCATCCGACGGCTGGCCCCTGCGCCACGCCACGACCTACGCGGTCATCGTGACCGACGGCGTGCACTCGGGCGAGGGAAGCGCGCTCATCCGGGACGACGACTTCGACCTCATGCTCTCGGACACCGAGCCCTCGGACGGAACGCTCGCCGCCGCCTGGGCCGAGTACCAGCCGCTGCGCGACTACCTGGCCGACGACACCGTCGTCACGCCGGGCGCGATCGACCACGTGATGGGCGCCACCGTGTTCACGACGATGGACCCCGACGCACTCATGGAGAACTTCCGTGACAAGATCCGCGACTGCTCCGGATCGGATTGCGACCTGCTTCCCGACCCCGAGCCCGTGGGCATGGCCCTCGACACCGAGGAGACGGACTACTACGTCGTCACCGGGACCGTGAGCGTGCCCGTGTTCCAGGAGGGCACGCCGCCCTACCTGAGCGAGGGAGGCGGCATCCGGTTCAACTCGTCGGACGAGCCAACCATCCAGCGCAACGAGCCGGTGGACTTCACGCTCACCGTCCCGAAGGGCACGCCACCCACGGACGGCTGGCCCGTCGTGATCTACGCCCACGGCACGGGCGGGAGCTCGAGCTCGTTCCTCGGCAATGACGTGGCCCAAACGCTCTCGAGCGTGGAGGTCACGATCGACACGACGCCCGAGACCGTCCAGTTCGCCGTGCTCGGCATCGACGGCGTGCAGCACGGCGACCGGCGGGGCACATCGACGCTCGGCCCCGACGTCCTCTACTTCAACTTCATGAACCCCGAGGCGGCCAAGTACAACGGCGTGCAGGGCGCCGCGGACAACTTCCAGCTCGTCAGGATGATCGAGTCCCTGGACACGCTCCCCGTCACCGTGACGGGCGTCCCGGATCCGGTGCAGCTGGACTCGACCATCATCTACTACTTCGGCCACTCCCAGGGCTCCATGACGGGGCCGCTCTTCCTGGCCTACTCCCCGGCCGTCGCGACCACGGTCCTGAGCGGGGCGGGAGGCAACCTCATCCAGTCGCTCCTGACGAAGACGATGCCCGTGGACATCAAGGGCGCCGCCCGCCTCATCCTGGGCGACCCGAACCTGGGCGCCAACCACCCGGTGCTCAACCTGCTCCAGCTCTACTTCGACCCCATCGACGTCGTGAACTACGGACGCGACCTGACCTACACGCCGCCCCAGGTGGACGAGATCCCGGGCGACCCGCCCACGCCCATCTATTCCGGACCGAAGAACGTGTTCATGAGCTACGGCCGCAACGACAACTACTCGACGGAGAGGACCCAGATGAGCTTCGTCAGGACCCTGGGCGTGCAGCAGATCAACGACCTGGGCCTGACGTGCGGCTGCCTGACGTCCTGCGACGACATGGACGCGGACGGCCTGCGCGAGGCCCTGTGCTTCGCGGGCATCGGCGAGACCACCACCCCGGCGCGCTCGAACGGCAACTGGACCGGCACGCACTTCACGGCGGTCATGAAGATGTACATGCAGGGCACCGACTACGACGGCCACTTCGTGCTGTTCGACGACCCCGAGGGGCCGGACGACTACTCCAGGTTCCTGGCCTCCAGCGTCGCCGATCCCGAGGGCATCCCCACCCTCTTCCCCTAACCGACAATCTCATCGGTCCAATTCACTCGGGCACATCACGGGTCCACATCGAGGAACATCCAAGGCGGGAGGACGTTCCGCTGACGACCAGGGCGTGAGGGTAGCGGGGTCGAAGGCACCATGAGATTCCCCGATGCCACAGTGCCCCGCGCTCCTCACGCCCGTGCTCTAGCCTTTTCTCAGTTGAAGCACCACGACGGAACGCGCGGAGGCGCGGATGCCTCCCTCGCCGGGAAGCCTCCGCCCATCCCCGGGCCGATCCGTGTCGACCACCACGAGCCAGTCGCCGCCGGGCAGATCGAACGTGCGCGGCTCCCAGTGGGCGTTGAGGATCACGAAGAAGTCGTCATCGACCGGATCGCACTTCCCGCCGTCGAGAAGAAAGGCGAACGCGCGCACCCCGTCGTCGTCCCACTCCGGCTCTCCCGTGTCCCACCGCGGATCCTCGCGGCTCCCGTGAAAGGTCATCCCGTCCACGCCGTCCATCCGGAGCACGGGGTGCTGCCGCCTGAGCGCGATCAGCCTGGATACGAATCCCCGGAAATCGGCGTTCGCCTCGATGAGAGACCAGTCCACCCACGAGATCTCGTTGTCCTGGCAGTAGGCGTTGTTGTTGCCTGCCTGGGTGCGCAGGATCTCGTCGCCGCTCAGGATCATGGGAACGCCGCGGCTCGTCAGCAGGGCCGCGACGAGGTTCCTGACCCTCCTGGCCCGCAGCTCCAGCACCACGGGATCGTCCGTCGGCCCCTCGACGCCGCTGTTCCAGGAGTGGTTGCGGTCCTCACCGTCCCGGCCGTCTTCTCCGTTTGCCTCGTTGTGCTTCCCGGCATGGCTCACGAGATCGGCGAGCGTGAAGCCGTCATGGCAGGTGACGAGGTTGATGCTCGAGCTGGAAGACTGCCAGGGGCCCTGGAACACGTCCCGGCTTCCCGAGACGCACGACGCCATGCGCCCGGCCACGCCGCCGTCGCCCTTCATGAACCGTCTGACCGTGTTGCGGTACGCGTCGTTCCATGCCGACCAGCCGGCGGGAAAGCCTCCCGTCACCACGGGTGAGATGGGCGCCATGTCCCAGGGCTCGGCGATGAGCTTGATTCCATCGAGGGCGGGCTCGCGCGCCACGGCCTCGAAGAACGGAGCCGAGGCGCTGAACTCCCCGTTTCCGACCCGCCCCATGACAGGTGCGAGATCGAAACGGAAGCCGTCCACGTGCATCTCGCGTGCCCAGCAGGCGAGGCAGTCGACGGCGAGCCTCACCACGGCCGGCTCGGAGAAGTCGAGCGTGTTGCCGCAGCCCGTCCAGTTCACGTACCGGCCCCGATCACCGGGCTCGAGAAGATAGTAGGAAGCGTTGTCGATGCCGCGCAAGCTCAGCGTCGGCCCCGTCTCGTCCTGCTCTCCCGTGTGGTTGAACACCACGTCCAGGATCACCTCGATCGAGGCGCGGTGGAGCTCCCGCACGAGGGTCTTGAACTCCCCCACGACGGCGCCCGGCTCGCTCGACCACCCGAACCGCGTGTCCGGCGCAAAGAACGCGACGGGGTTGTACCCCCAGTAGTTCTCCAGGCCCAGATCACGCAGCCGACGCTCGGTAAACGAGTGGTGCACCGGCATGAGCTCCACGGCGTTGATCCCAAGCTCCTCGAGATACGGGATCTTCTCCACGAGCCCGAGGAAGGTCCCGGGCTTCTGCACGCCGGAGCCCGGGTGCTTCGTGTACCCCCCCACGTGCAGCTCGTAGATGACGAGCGAGTCGAGCGCATGCCCGGGAGCCTCGTCGTCCCCCCAGTCGAACGCGTCGTCGACCACCACGCAGCGAGGCGCGAGATCCACGTTCGATCTCCCTGATCGCTCCAGCGGCCTTGCGGGCACGTGGCCCAGGTACTCGTCGACTGACCCGCCGTGCCTCCCCGTCAGCGCCCGGGCGTAGGGATCGATGAGCAGCAGCTCCCGGTTGAACCTCTTCCCCGCCCCCGGGTCCCACGGCCCGTCCACCT
>JAFDER010000184.1 GCA_019310245.1 Deltaproteobacteria bacterium | reverse complement strand
AGGGGACGATGACGAATCCGAGACACGCGGCGCTCTTGCTCATGGCCTGCATCCTCGCGGCGCCTCCCGCGAGGGCTCAGGACGACGGGCCCATGCTGGGCTCGAAGGACTCGCTCTGGGGAAGCCTGGGCCTGCAGTACCGGCTGAGGATCGAGGTGCGCGACAACGCGGATCTCGACCTCGACGAGGAGGACACCCTGCTCATGGGACTGCAGAGGGCCCGGCTGCACCTGGACCTCAACTACGCCGACTGGCTGGAGGCCTTCGTGCAGTTCCAGGACTCGCGGGCCCTGGGCTACGGCAACTCCGCGACCGTGTACGACGGCAACTCGGACCTGCACCAGGCCTGGGCCCGGGTGACGATCGCGAAGATCTTCTCGATCAAGGCCGGCCGCCAGATGCTCGTCTACGGAGACCAGCGGCTCGTCGGGGCGTTCGAGTGGTCGAACGTGGGCCGCGTGTTCGACGGCCTGAGGATGTGGCTGACCTACGGCCTGGGCCAGATCGACCTCTTCGCGGCCGTGTTCACGCCCGACGGCCGGGGAGACCTGACCAAGGGCACGTGGTTCACTGGACTGTACAACTCGTTCGGGTTCGTGGACGGCGCGATCACCTGGGACCAGTACGTGATGGGACTGTTCGACACGCCGGGCGCCATGCCGGCCGGCACGGTCATCGACCCGGCCGCCGAGCCCGAGCCCGGCCCGGAGCGCAGCCTCGTGACCCTGGGCACGCGGCTCAGGCTCGTCATGGGCGGCGTGAGCACGGGCGTCGAGGGAGCGTACCAGACGGGTTACCAGTACGGCGGTTTCGGAAACGACGACATCACCGTGGACCAGCACGCCTACGCGCTGCACGGCGACTTCACCTACACCTTCGACGCGCACACGAGGCCCTTCATCCGCTTCGAGGTCAACCACGCCTCGGGCAACAAGGACGACTCCGACAGGCACTGGCGCAGGTTCAACAACCTCTTCCCCACCAACCACGGCCACTACGGGTACATGGACCTGGCGAGCTGGTCCTCCGCGCTCAACGGGTCGGTGGGCTTCGGGCTGAAGCCCACCGAGATCGTGGCCCTGCAGGTCAGCTACTGGATCCTCGCCAGGGGATCGAAGTACGACGGCTGCTGATCGTCGGTTTCTGAGACAGCCTCCTTTTCCCCTGGACCTGAGGCCCCACCTGGGCCATCCTGTCGCCGATCACCGGTTCCTCAACAGGCACCGGCGGATCGCACTCATCGCCAAATGCCGAGCAGGATAAATCCGCTGGTGTCGATCTCGCCCCTGAGCTGGGCCCAGCGCATCGTCGAGCGCATGACCGGAGGCCGGCTCGGCCTCGTCATCGCGGCGCTCGCGGGCGTGGCCGGAGGCCTCTTCCTCCTGGCCTTCCAGGTCTCCAACGCCAGGAGCTACCTCTCCGACGCCCCGGCGGCGTGCATCAACTGCCACGTGATGACCGGCGCCTACGCGGCGTGGGACCACTCGAGCCACAGGGGCACGGCCACGTGCAACGACTGCCACGTGCCGCACGACAGGCTGGTGCGCAAGCTCGCGTTCAAGATGATGGACGGCGGCCGCCACACCTTCGCCTTCACGTTCCACCTCGAGCCGCAGACGCTGACCATCAACGAGGGCGCCGAGCCCATCGTGCAGCAGAACTGCGTCCGCTGCCACGAGCAGCAGGTCATGATCACGAGGATGTCATCCTGGGACGCCGAGCAGCAGTGCTGGGACTGCCACAGGGAGACACCTCACGGCAGGACGCTGAGCCTCTCGAGCGCGCCTCACGTGCGCCGCCCCATCCTGCCCTCTGCCGGCATGCCGCGCCCTGACAGGCCGCCGACCGGCGTACCGGAACCATCAAGCGAGGACGAGCCATGAGCGAGACCAGGAAGAAGGACGGGAAGCACGCAGGATGGGTTCCCTGGGCCGTGTTCGGCGGCGCCCTGGCCGCCACGTTCGTCCTGGGCATGGTCGTGGTGACCGTGATGGAGCGGCGCTGGGAGACCACCCAGCCCCAGCTCGTGGTCACGCCGGTGGCCGAGTGGGAGACGGACAACGCAGTCTGGGGCCAGAACTACCCCCGGGAGTACGAGACGTACCTCGAGACGAAGACCGAGGACACCCGCACCGAGTTCGGCGGCTCGTTCCAGCGCGACTACCTCGAGGACGACCCGCGCCAGGTGATCCTCTTCGCCGGCTACGGCTTCAGCAAGGACTTCAAGCAGGCGCGCGGCCACTACTGGGCCGTGGACGACATCCGGGACACGGGCCGCACGACCAGACCCGACGGCACGGACACGGGCATGCCCGGCACCTGCTGGACGTGCAAGAGCCCGGACGTTCCCCGGCTCATGAACGAGCGCGGGATCGCCGAGTTCTACAACGACACGTGGCTGGACCTGAAGGAGCACGTCGAGCACCCCATCGGATGCCTCGACTGCCACGACCCGGAGACCATGAACCTGCGCGTGAGCCGGCCCGCCCTGCGCGAGGCGTTCGCCCGCCAGGGCAAGGACATCGACGAGGCGGGGCACCAGGAGATGCGCTCGCTCGTGTGCGCGCAGTGCCACGTGGAGTACTACTTCGGAAACAACCCCGACGAGAACAAGGACCTGACCTTCGCACACAAGGGCAAGTACCTCGTGCACCCCTGGGACGAGGGGCTGACCGTGGACGAGTTCGACGCCTACTTCGAGAAGAGGCCCGACTTCCACGACTGGGTGCATCCCATCAGCGGCACGCACATGATCAAGATGCAGCACCCGGACTGGGAGGTGTTCGAGACGGGCATCCACGCCTTCCGCGGCGTCTCCTGCGCGGACTGCCACATGCCCTACCGCAGCGAGGGCGGCGTGAAGTTCACGAACCACCACGTGCAGAGCCCGCTGCTCGACATCGCCAGCTCCTGCGGCGTGTGCCACCGCTGGAGCGAGGCGGAGGTCAAGAGCCGCGTGGAGACGATCCAGCAGAAGAACGCCGACCTGCGCATCAGCGCCGAGGACGCGCTCGTCTTCGCCCACTTCGACGTGGCCGCCTGCATCGAGGCTGGCGCCTCCGACACCGAGCTCGAGCCGCTGCGCGACGGGCTCTGGCGCGCCCAGATGCGCTGGGACTACGTGGCCGCGAACAACGGCATGGGCTTCCACTCGCCCCAGGAGTGCGCCCGCGTGCTCGCCGACGCCATCGACCTCGCCCACCAGGTCCGCATTTTGGCCGTGCGCCTGCTCGCCATCCACGGCATCACGCAGCCTCCCGCCTACCCCGACATCTCCACGCGTGCGAAGGCCCTCGCCGTGATCACCGCCTTCGAGAAGGCGGCCGGTGACGAGTCCCTTCCCCCCCCTTCCCTGCTCACGCAGGCCCCCGCACCGCCTCCCGCCGACGAGCCTCCCCCCTCAGACGCCTCCACGACCGGCGACGCGCCCGAGGAGACGACCCCGACTCCTTGAGGCATTGATTCCTGATCGACATCATGTAGAATCAAACCCAGACCAATGGGGCCTATTCAAGCAGAGCTCAAGGAGATCTTCGTTCGCCTGCACGGCAAGGGGGACGACGCGTGGCGCCCGACCATGGGCCTCGAGCTCACCCCCTCCCTCTACAAGCTCCTCACGGTCGAGGGCTACGATCCCGACACCGAGAAGTGGGAGTTCCGGCCCGGCTCCATCGTGAACAGGGCAAGTCCTCGAATGGGAAATCCCGATGTAGACAAGGCGAAACTGGGAAATGTGCCACCAGAGGATGCGTGGAAGGACCGCATGGCAGCCCTTGTCCTCAAGAGCTTCGTCGCGTCTCTCATCTTCTTCGCCTCCGGCGCGTTTCTGGGCTTCTTTCTCACTGCTTTCATCCCCGTGGGCCCATCGAGCTGGCCCTATGTGGTATACGGCCGGATCATCTGGCAGCTTGGAGGTGCCGTGTGGTTCGGTGTCTCGTGCGGCTGCCTGTTCGCGTCTTCCCTCAAGGGTCGCATGCTGTGCGTCGTACTCGGATCTCTGGTCGGTGGCCTCCTGTGCTTCAATCCACTGCGCGACGTGATCGAAAACCAGGGCCCGGTTCACCTCGAAGGAGCCCGACTGGTCGACTTCGACGTGAAGCCAGTGAGCTTGAAGAGCAGCGCTCGGGGCATCATCGCCGAGTTGAGATTCCGTGATGACCACGGACGCGAGGTTTCGCTGCGAACCAGAGGTCTGCATGCGAACAGGTGGCAACGGGCTTTCCAGGACTGCGAGAAACGGGGGTGGCGGTCGGAGCAGCCGGTGGATGTCACGGCGTTCGAACACCTGGGCACCCTCGTCGAGCTTCGGTGCGACTTCGAGCCGATCGATCCGGGGTCGACCCATCACGATTGAATGGTCGTCGATGGCCATCTGCCCGGACACGCTGTCATGACCGCGAACCTGTGTCATAATGACCCACGTCACAAGGAGGGGAGATCATGTCCACGCCCAGAAGGCTCATCCCGGTGGTTCTCGCGCTGCTCGTCTCCTGCGGAGGCAACAACCGCAACGAGGGCGACGCGGACGACGACGGTGACGTGGTGGACGAGGACGCGGGCGGCGAGGTCACGCCCGACCCCTTGCCCGAGGTCGATGACGATCCACTTCCCGACGCAGAGGACGCGACCCCGGACGTGATCCCGGACGTGACGGACGACGACGGCGGTGCGGCCGACGTCGAGGACGACGATGCGGGCTCCGTGGACGCGGCGGACGACGACGCGGGATCCGTGGATGCCGCCGACGACGACGGCGGCGGGGCGCCGGATGCCTCGGACGTCTCCGGCGACGACGGGTCGAGCATCATGTGCGTGAACAGGGTCACGGACAGCAGGTTCATGACGACCACGTCCTGGACCACGACGGGCAGCGCCGTGGTCAACACGTCGGCGGGAGGCTACCTCGAGGCCGGGGAGGGCGAGATCTCCCCCACGGCCGTGTGCGATCTCGACACGATCGCGCAGTCCTTCACCCTGCCCTCGCAGACCGACTGCGGCGCCACGCGGCTCGACGTCTGGCTCAACGTCATGTCGTTCGTGGGCGGCCTGGGCACGGCGTTCACGGCCGAGGTGAGCGGCAACTACTACTACTTCGGCGGCGGCTTCGTCTCCACCTGGACGCAGGTGTCGAACTGCCTGGGCGAGGCGGCGCACACCGGCGCGATGAGCCTCGCGATGGGCGCGGCCTTCCCGCCCATGGAGTGCGACACCAGCCCGTCGTTCGTGCAGGGCCTGAGGGTGGACAACGTGAAGATCGAGTACGACGGGGCCTGCCCGCTCGTCGGAGAGGCCACGAACGGCGACCTGGAGGACGGCACCGGGTTCGGGTGGGGCACGAGCGTGTTCATGGGCGGCGTCGCCGAGACCGACGTCGCCGGCATCGGCATCGGCGGCAGCTACGGCGCCCGGCTCCACATAGACTCCGGCTGCCAGGACGTCTCCATGTGGGTGCCGCTGTCCATTCCCACCACGAGCACGATGGCCGACCCGGCGCTGAGCTTCCAGGGAAACCTCACATCGGGAGAGACGGTCACGCTCACCATCGGCGACCTGCCCGGCATCACGCTCGAGGGCACGGGAGCGTACAGAGACATGCGCGTGTGCCTGCCGCACCACCTTGCGGGCGCGGTGTACGACGTCGACTGGTCCGCGGAGTACTGGGGCACGTGCGGCGCGCCGCGCGGCCCGCTGTACCTCCTCGTGGACAACGTCGGGGTCGTGGACGACTCCACGTGCGTGTTCGCCTCCGGCATGCTCGACCCCGGGTTCGAGGCGTCCACGACCGACGACGCGAAGTACGGGTGGATCCTCCAGGCGAACGCCGGCTCGTGGGGAGGCACCGTGGTCGCCGAGGCGGCGAGCGACGCGACGAACGCCAGGTCGGGCTCGGGCGTGGCCCACCTGTCGGTGGACCAGCGCTGCGACTCCGCCTCGCTCATGCAGTCCATCGAGATCCCGGCGCCCACCACCACCGAGGGCCCCGCCATCAAGCTATGGTACCGCTACCCCTCGCCCACCATCTCGGTCATGTCGGCGGTCGTCTCCCCGTTCGTGCAGTGGGGGGGCCGCAGGCTCGTCGAGCGCACGCTCCCGGGCACGTCGAGCTACTCGCAGCAGGTCCTGTGCCTGCCTCCCGAGCTGGCCGGACGTCCCGCCGTGCTCACCATCATGCTGAACTCCTCGGGCCTGTGCGCGGACTACTTCACCGCGGCCGAGGAAGCGTGGTTCGACGACTTCGAGGTCACGACCGACTCCACCTGCCCCACCACCTGACCCCGCCCTCGACGACTGAATGGCAGTTCTCCGCGGGTGTGTCTGAAGCATCAATGATAACGACGGGTTGTAGATAGGGTGCCTGTCCCCTAAGATCGGCGCATGGACAACCCACTGAGGATCGAGAAGGACGGATACGTGGCCACGGTGACGCTTGCGCGGCCCGAGAAGCGCAACGCGATGACGCAGGACATGTTCTCGGGGTTTTCCGAGATCTTCGGAGAGCTGGACGGCGACGCAAAGATCCGCGCCGTCATCCTCAGGGCCGAGGGCAAGAGCTTCACCGCGGGCATCGACCTCGGCGAGGCGGCGGGCCTCTTGCAGCAGTCCACCACCGACGCGCGCGAGAGGCTCAAGAAGTGGCTCATGACGCTCCAGGACTCGCTCACCTCGATCGAGCGCTGCTCGAAGCCCGTCATCGCCGCGGTGCACGGCCACTGCATCGGCGGCGGCGTGGATCTCATGTGCGCGTGCGACATCCGGATCGCCGCGAGGAACGCGATCTTCTCGGTGCGCGAGACGCGCATGGCCATGATCGCGGACCTCGGCACCCTGCAGAGGCTGCCCACGATCATCGGCCAGGGCTGGCTGCGCGAGCTGGCGCTCACGGGCCGGGACTTCACGGCGGACGAGGCATTGCAGATGGGCTTCGTGACACGCGTCACCGCGGACCGCGAGAGCCTCCAGGCCGAGGCGCGCAGACTCGCGGACGAGATCGCCTCGAACTCGCCCCTCGCCGTGCAGGGCGCCAAGGAGGTGATCCTGTACTCGCGCGACCACGGCATCCGGGCCGGGCTCGAGTTCGTGGCCCAGAAGAACAGCTCGGTCCTGCACTGCGACGACCTGATGGAGGCCGTGAGCGCCTTCATGATGAAGAAGAAGCCCGACTTCAAGGGCAAGTAGGAGACAGGATGAAGACCGGAACGCTCACGCTCGCATGCATCGCCTTGCTCCTCCTCTCGTGCTCGGAAAAGAAGGACGGGCGAGACGCGGACGCGGAGCCCGCGGACGACGCGATGGAGATCGAGGACGGCACGGACGCGGACGACGACGCCCCGACGGGCGTCGAGCCCATCGTCCCCGAGATGGGCACGCTCCACACCGTGGGCGTCGACTGCAGGGACGCCTACACCCTGCCGGCCGAGTTCACGAGCGACGAGGGCCTGGGCCACCACGGCTGGACTCTCGACGACCTGCGCTTCACGCTGGCCTGGAGCGTGGACAACCGGTTCGACAACAACTGGATCTCGAGAAACGACGCCTCCACCCCCAGCCTGCGCACCCACCCCCACCTCGTGCCCGAGGCGGGCTACTGCTACAAGCGCGAGGTGGCCGCGGGCCTCGCGGGCGACGCGCTCCTCGTGCCCCTGCTCGAGGGAATCTCGGCGTTCAGCCACCCGCAGTCCACCTACAGCGGCCTCGAGAAGGACGTGTACACGCCCCCCGGCTACGACCTCACGGGAGAGGACGTGCTCGTCGCCGCGATCCGCGGCCTGTTCGAGCTACCGAACGAGCTGCCGGACGCGCCCGACGTCGTGTGGGACGAGACAGAAGTGCTCTGGCAAATCGGCTACTTCCCGCAGGAGATCAAGAGCGCGCTCGCGAAGCTCGTCCTGAGCATCGGAGAGGCGTACCTGCTCAAGCAGGCTGCGTTCGCGGACGCGGACGACTCCGCCATGCAGAGGATCCACCAGCAGTTCCTCGACGACTACTACGCCACGCTCGACACCACGATGGCCCACCCGCTCGGAGGCACGATCCTCACCGACATGCTGCAGAACGGCACCTGGGTGCACTACGAGTACTTCCACGCGGCCGCCATGTCCGTGGCCGGCGCGGCCGAGGAGCTGCTCGAGGTGCTCCAGGACACGACGCCACAGGATGAGGGCATCCTCCAGATCCTCACACCGCACGGCATGATCATGGTCGACCTCGGCGGCGGGGACACGACCTACACGGCCGAGCAACTCGCCGAGGCCGTCATCGTCGTGGATCTCGCCGGCAACGACTCGTATGGCGGACGGTACGCCTCCACGCACCGCTACTGGATGAGCGCGTCCGTGCTCGTGGACGCCTCGGGCGACGACCTGTACACGCCCGAGACGTTCGACATCGAGGACGCGGCCACCACGAAGTTCGAGGCGTTCCAGAACGACCACGGGTTCACGCAGGGCGCGGGCCTGTGCGGCGTGGGCGTTCTCATCGACGGCGCGGGCACGGACACCTACACGGCGAGCATGTACGCGCAGGGCTCCGGCACGTTCGGCGTGGGCATCCTGCACGACGTGGACGGCAACGACGAGTACCGGCTGGGCACCACGGGCCAGGGCACCGGCTTCTTCGGCATCGGCCTGCACCTCGAGTCCGGCGGCGACGACCGCTACGGCGTCTACACCGTCGGTCAGGGCGCCGGCAAGCCATACGGCCACGGCGCACTCATCGACCGCGAGGGCACGGACACGTACATCGGCTACTACAACGTGCTCGAGCCGTGGCTGCCCGGGCCGGGCTACAACAACTACTTCTCGCTCACCTCGGCCTGGCCCTACTCGGACTCCGAGGGAAACCCCCACTACATGAGCAACGCCCAGGGCGTGGGCTGGGGCTTCCGCCACGAGTGGGTCGAGCCGGAAGAGGCGTGGATGGGCGGCTTCGGGGCCTTGCTCGACCTGGGCACGGGCAACGACGAGCACTACGCGGACTGCATGAGCATGGGTCAGGGCTTCGTGTACGGCTTCGGGTTCCTGTACGACGAGGGCGGGGACGACAGGTACAGGACGTTCTGGTGGGGGCCCGCCGCTGCGGCCCACATGGGCGTGGGCCTGTTCGTGGACGAGGACGGCAACGACGACCTGCACGTGGCGCACGCCTCGGGCGGGTTCGGGTACGACTGCTCGGTGGGATGGCTCATCGACAACGGAGGCAACGACACGTACGGCGGCCAGTTCCACTACGGCAAGGGCTACACCTGGGGCCTGACCTTCATGATCAACTCCGGCGGCGACGACGTGTACAACGACGGCTCCGTGCTCACCGACCCGCCCTTCGGCATCGTTCAGAAGGCCTACACCGGCGTGAACCTCGTCGGGATGTTCATGGACCTGGGAGGCGGGGCCGACACCTACAACACCACCTACGCGGGCGTGGGCAACGACGCGCTCTGGTACCACGAGCCCATCGGCGACAACGCCGACCCCGCGTACCACAAGGGCGTGGGCATCGACAAGTAGCGCGCCGCGCGTTCGACGCTATAATCTGCAAACCGGAGGGTTCGGGAGGTCACATGAGAGCTCAGGCGATGATGATGGTGGTCGTGCTCGCGACATGCGGGTGCACGACGAAGTTCGAGTCGGACGCGGACACCGACGCGATCACGGACGCGACCGACACGGTCACCGAGGATGAGGTCGAGGTGCCCGAGGGCTGCGGCGACGGCACCGTGGGCGTGGGCGAGGAGTGCGAGGGAGACGTGGGCGAGAGCTGCTGGACCGACTGCGGCCTCGAGGGCGAGCGCGCCTGCAACCCCCTGACATGCCAGTGGAACGATTGCCTCGCCCCGGAGAACTGCAGGAACGACTGCGACGACGACGGCGACGACTGGATCGACTGCTCGGACCTCGAGGACTGCGAGGACGACCCGGGCTGCGAGGGGTGCCCGGACGACGAGCTCGAGGACAACGACAACCCCGACTCCGGCTCGAGCCTGGAGTCCGGGACGAGCATGGAGCTGTACTCGTGCCCGGGGGACGAGGACTGGTTCAGCGGCGTGCTCACCCTGGGCGACCGCCTCATCGTCGACGCGCTGTTCCCGCACTCCGAGGGCAACATCGACATGGACCTGATCGACGGGTCAGGCTCGCCCGTGGACTTCTCGGCCACGATCACCGACGACGAGACCATCGACTTCACGGCGGGGACGAACGGGATGTACCACCTCAAGGTGTACATGGCCGACGACCTGGGGACCGAGGTGGGCAACGCCTACACCTTCCTCGTCGACATCGAGAGCTCCGAGTGCACGGATGACATGTTCGAGGACAACGACTCGCTGTACACCGAGCGCATCATCACGCGTGGGACCCACTCCGGCCTCATGCTCTGTCCGGGCGACGACGACTACTACTCCGCAACGTCCTCGGGAGGGGGCACGGTCTACACCATCTCGGTGGAGTTCTTGCACGCCGAGGGCA
>JAFDER010000183.1 GCA_019310245.1 Deltaproteobacteria bacterium | reverse complement strand
CTTCCGATCACGACGGGCCCCTTGATGAGGGCGCCCGGCTCGACGACGGTGCCCGGCCCCAGGATGAGCCTGTCATCGTAGAGGTACGCCCCGGGCAGGATGACCGCGGCGCCCTCCAGCCGCCGGCCATCCGCGAAGACCTGGACGGAGTTCTTCGGTCCATCGGTCCTCACCTCGGCCCCGTCCACGAGCGCGCCGTCGACGATGACGAGCGGCCTTTCGACCGCGCCGCTCACGCCGCAGAGCGGCCAGGGCTTCGCGAACAGCGAGTCGAGGTAGCCGCTCAACCTGTCGAGCGCGGTCCAGACCGGCTCGTCGCCGCGGAACAGGCGGCCGTGGTCGAAGCCCTCGAGATCGAAGAAGCTCTCCGGCGCGAACATCTCAGTCATCTTCCAGCGTCGAGGTGTCCCCGAGCGGCAGGCCCAGCTCCCTGGCCTTGAGCAGGCGCCTCATGATCTTCCCGCTCCGCGTCTTGGGCAGGGAGGGCAGGAAGTCGATCTCCCGCGGCGTCGCGGCGGCGGCGAGGCGCTTCATGACGAACTTCTTGATGTCGAGCCGGAGCTCGTCGGAGGGCTCGATCCCCTCCTTCAGCGAGACGAACGCCTTGATCACCTCCATGGCGATGGGATCCGGCTTGCCGATGACGCCCGCCTCCGCCACGGCTGGGTGCTCGATCAGGACCGACTCGACCTCGAAGGGCCCCACGAGGTGCCCTGCCGTGTTGATCACGTCGTCCGCGCGGCCCACGAACCAGAAGTAGCCCTCCTCGTCCATCTTCGCCTTGTCGCCGCTGATGTACCACCCTTCCTTGAACAGTGACGCGTACAGGTCGTCCTTCTGCCAGTAGGTGCGGAACATCGAGGGCCACCCCGGACGGAGGGCCAGGTGGCCCTCCTGGCCCGCAGGCAGCTCCCTGAACTCGTCGTCCACGATGCCCGCCTCGATCCCGGGAAACGGCCTGCCCATGGACCCGGGCTTGACGTCCTGGACGGGGTAGTTGGCGATCATGATGCTCCCGGTCTCAGTCTGCCACCAGTTGTCGTGGAACGGCTTGCCGAAGATCCTGTCCCCCCAGACGACGGCCTCGGGATTCAGGGGCTCGCCCACGCTGCACATGTACCGCAGGGAGGCGAAGTCGAACTTGCCCGGGAGCTCGTCTCCCGACTTCATGAGCATCCGGATGGCGGTCGGAGCGGTGTACCAGACGGTGACCTTCCACTTCTCCAGGAAGCCGTACCAGCGGCTCGCGCTGAAGCCGCCCTCGTACACGACCTGGGTGACGCCGTTCGACCACGGACCGAACATCCCGTAGGAGGTTCCCGTGACCCAGCCGGGATCCGCGGTGCACCAGTAGACGTCGTCCTGTCCGAGATCCAGGACGTACCTCGCGGTGGCGAAATGACCCTGCACCGCGGCGTGCACGTGGACGGCACCCTTCGGCTTGCCGGTAGTGCCGGACGTGTAGTGCATGATCGCGTGGTCCTCCCCGTGGGTCCTGACGATCTCGAAGACCTCGGAGGCGCCGGCCATCGCCTCCTCGTAGGACAGGTCCTCGGAGGGCTCGGCCTCCCTGCCGCGGTGCACGAGGATCACCTTCTCGAGCGCCGGGAGGTCGGGGAGGATCCCGGCGATCCGCTTCTTGAGGCCCGGGCTCGTGACCAGCACCTTGGCCCCGGCGTCGGCCATGCGATCCTTCACGGCCTCCGGCCCGAAGGCGCAGAACAGCGGGCCGATCACGCCGCCCGCCTTGAGCGTTCCGAGGATGCCGATGAAGATCTCCGGAACCCTGTCGAGAAAGAAGAAGACGCGATCTCCCTTGACCACGCCCGCCTGCTCGACCAGGACGTTCGCGAACCTGTTGCTCAGCCGCGCCAGGTCCTCGAACGTGTACTCTTCCACCTCTCCCTTCTTGCCCTCCCAGATCAGGGCCTTCTTCGTCCTCCGGTCCGTCTTCAGGTGGGCATCGACGGCGATGTGGGCGATGTTGATGTGCTCCTCGTCGAACCAGTCCAGCTCCCCGGCGATCTGTTGCCAGGTGAACTGCCGGCGCATCTCGTCGTAGTCCCGCAGGTTGGGAACGAAGGGCAGCCCGCCTTTCCTGATCCTCTTGGTGTCCATCCCTTGCTCCTCACGTGGTCCGCGAGGACTTCGCGGACGTCCTGGAGGCGACCAGCTCGAGAAGCTCGCCGACGGTCTCGACGTCCGCGAGATCGTCGCCGACGAGCTCGACGCCGCAGTGCGCCGAGATCGTCTCTGCGAGGTTCAGCATGCCGAGGGAGTCGATGCCGAGATCGTCCTGGAGGCTGGCCTCCGCGACGACCGCCTCCTCGTCGACGGCGGCGATCTCGGCAATCAATCCCCTGATCTCGTCCTGAAGAGCCATCAGATCACCTCCGACTCCTCGCCCGGAGGAGCGAGGAAGTAGACGTCGCGCGTGTCGAGGGCCCACGCGGTGGTCCTTCGGTTCATCGCATCGACTCCGGCTTCATCATGGTCAGTGTATCCCCGGGCTCACCCGCCGGCAATCACCGGACCGGGGCGTTCCCTTCAGGTGGAGGGATTCCGCTCGGATGCCAGTCCGAGGGCCCAGATGGGGAAGTAGTTGCGGTAGTTGTCGTAGTGGATCATGCAGGTGCGGTTGAACACGCCCTCGATGGGCTCGCGCGGCCAGTCGCCGGACGGCAGCTGCGTCCTCCTGAGGAACCCGAGGCCCCGCTCGACGTCCGGGGAGGAGAAGCCGCAGGCCATGAGCGCGAGGAGGGCCCAGGAGGTCATGACGACCTGGCTCTCGCTCGACGGCACGTAGCGCAGCTCGGTGCAGCTCGTCCAGTGCTCGCCCCAGCCTCCGTCCGGGTTCTGGTGGGAGAGCAGGAAGCGCACGGCGCGGCGCAGGGCGGGAGCGCCAGGTTCGAGGCCGGCGGCGAGCAGCCCCCACGTGCCGAACCACGTCCCGTAGGTGAAGCACACGCCCCAGGAGCCGTACCAGCTGCCGTCGGGATTCTGCGACGAGAGGAGGTACTCGCGGCCCCGGGAGACGGCGAGCTCGACCCCCGGCGCGAGGCGGGTCGGGTAGCGGCGGCGGAATGCGGCAAGGCCCTGCAGGCAGGAGGAAGTGCATTCAGGATAGTCGTAGTCCACCATGATCCCGGAGAACAGGGCCGAGGAGTTGAGCTTCTCGAGGATCCGGGAGCCCCGGGTGAGCTCGTATGTGGCCCAGCCCCCCGTGGGGTTCTGGAGCGAGAGGATCAGCTCCACGGCGTCGCGCAGCCTCTCGTACGCGATGGGCTCCTCCACGCGGTCCTGCAGGGCGAGGGCCGCCTTGAGTCCCTCGCCGGTGCAGTCGCTGATGGGCCAGCCGTGCGGCCGGTTCGAGAAGGGCCAGCCGCCGCGGGACCGGTGGCGGTAGTATCGCTCGTGGTCCGGCACGTCATCGAGAACCTGGTTGGCCTCGATGAAGCCATGTGCCCTGGCGAGGACCGGCAAGAGATCGGCCGCCTGCGGCGTCGCGACGAGGGCCTGGACGGCGAACGCCGTGTCCCACATGGCCGTGGAGTTGTAGCCGTTGACGTGGACGCCGTCGTCGGTCTCCCACAGGTAGTCCGCGATGTGCCCGGCGTGGCTCGCGAACCAGACGGACTCCGGCCCCTCCTCGAACCAGGCGACCATCATGTTCATGAGCTTGTTCACGGGCCCGATGTCGATGTGGTCCGTGGTGTCGTCCTCGTGGTGAATGTGGTCCAGGGTCTCGGTGAGGGCTCTCCGCCTGAAGCCGGGGATGCGCTCGTAGGCGCCCAGCACGAGGTTCGCCACGCGGCTGAGCCCCGGCTGGTCCACGTAGGCGTCGGTGGGGGAGACGCGCTCGCGCTGGCGGCGCCAGTCGATCTCCTCGAACGGGCTGGAGTAGATCTCGGACCGGATGGCGCGGATGAGCGGCGTCGAGGGGAGGCGGAACCTGCGCCCGTACAGGTGGCTCATTGCCAGCAGCACCACGCGTGCATGACACCAGATGCGTCCGGGGTGCAGGGGCGCGGCGCGTGGCAGGAGCCAGAGCTCCGGGCACAGGGGGGGGACGCCGTCGTAGTGGTAGAGGTTGAGGGTGGCGAGGAAGAGCTTGCCCCAGAGGGGGATGCCCACCGCGCCGCCGTGAGCCCGGATCCACCCGAGCGACGACTCGACCAGCGGATCGTCGAGCCGGGCCCCGAGCACGCGCAGCGCAACGTGCGTGAGGACCGTCGAGAACAGCGTGGAGGGAGACTCCGTGTGCAGCCCCCACCCGCCGTCGGGATTGCGGCGTGACGCCATGTACTTCAGGAATCCCGACCGGAGGTCGTCGTCGATGGGAACGCCCATCGACGCGAGCGCGGCCGCCCACATTGGAGTGAGGAAGTACGAGCCTCCGTAGTCGCCCTTCCAGGAGCCGTCCGCACCCTGGCAGTCCGCAAGGAACGAGATGCCCCTCTGGAGCTCGTCGGTGTGCGTCCTCGGGCTGCCTCGGAGCCGGTCCTTGCGGCAGATCGTCGGCGACGCCGTCAAGAGGCCCTGCCCGAGATGCGCGAGAGCGTCGAGCCGATCGAGGCCACGTACGAGTCCCAGAACGAGCCGGAGTGGATGTCGTCGAGCATCTCGGCGTACATGCGCTTCATGTCCCTCTCGAAGTCGGGGTCGATCTTCACGGTCTTCTCGGCCCACTCGTGGCAGTAGAGGCAGTCGTCGCAGTCGAGCGGCTGGCAGGACTCGGTGCGGAAGCGCTCGATGAAGCCGTCGAGGGCGCGGTTGTCGATCTGCACCGGGTTGGGGCCGCGGCGCGCGTAGAGCAGGCCCGCCCTCTTGCCCATCTTCGAGACCTTCTCGAGGGAGAGCAGGTTCACGGTCCAGGGACGGATGAAGTACTTGAGCATGCGGCGCAGGGAGTACGCGTCCTTCTCGCTCTCGCCGAACTTCTCCTCCGGGTATGAGTGGTTCTGGACGAGGTCGAGGAGGTTGCCGTCGTACCGGCGCTCGGAGTAGGCCTTCGACCTCTCGATCAGGATCTGCGTGGGGGTGTTGCGCTCGACGATCTTGAAGTTCTCGTAACCCATGTCCTCGTAGAGAGGCAGGTCCTCGGGCCGGATCCAGTTCGCGCGGAGGTAGTTGACCGGCTCGCGCAGCCGGAAGTCCATGCAGTAGATGGAGCAGTAGTCGAGGGGGTAGCCGTTCGAGGCGAGGGTGGAGGCGTGGTTGAGGCACTCGGCGTGGGTGCCCGCGATCGCGCAGTCCTGGCGGCAGGAGTTGTTGACGATGAGCGAGAGCTCCACGGTCTCGGCCGCCTTGCGCATGGCCTCGAGGATCTTGAACTCGCGGTAGATGTTGATCTCGCTGATGACGATGCAGTCGGCGCCGTTGTCCTGCCAGAACCGGATGCGGCGGGGATTGTCCGTGTAGCGGTGCGAGCTGATCCTCACCTTGAAGCGCGGATAGCGGCGCTTGATGAAGCGCAGGAAGTGCAGGGTGGCCACCGTGATCGAGTCCACGTCGATCCGGTCGAGCCAGTCGAGGATCTCGTCGAGCGCCCTCTGTCCCTCCCTGGTGAACTCCTTGTTGCCCATGCACGAGGCGTTGAGCAGGTAGTTGAACTCGAGCCCCGCGGCGTGGGTCCTGCGCACGTAGGCCTCGACTCCCTTCTTGTCCACGCTCGGCAGGTAGAACGACGGCCGGCCTCCTCCGAACATGTCTGCCGTGAGCTTGCCGAAGACCTCGTAGACAGGGTACGGCTTCAGGCCCTCGATGAGGGCCGGATCGAAGTTGCACGCCACCGAGAGCTTCATGTTCTCACCTCCACTCTGTCATCCTGGTTGCGGACGGCCGGTCCGAGGAGCCCGGCGGCCGCCAGGTCCTCGAGCATGGCCTCGAACTCCTCCACCGAGAGCTGCTGCGAGGCATCGGAGCGCGCAGCCGCGGGCCGGGGATGGACCTCGACCATGAGCATCTGGGCGCCCGCCGCCAGCGCGGCCCGGGCGAGGGGCACGAGGATGTCCCTGCGTCCCGCCGCGTGGCTCACGTCCACGGCGATGGGCAGGGCCGTCTTGCGGCGCAGGAGCGGTACCGCGGCGATGTCCAGGGAGTTGCGCGTCTCCCTCGTGAACGTGCGCACCCCGCGGTCGCACAGGATGATGCGGTCCTCGCCGGACAGCGCCACGTACTCGGCCGCCCACATGAGCTCGTCGAGCGTGGCGCTCATGGCCCGCTTGAGGAAGACGGGGCGTCGCGCCCTGCCCGCCTCGCGCAGGAGATCGTAGTTGTACATGTTGCGGGCGCCGATCTGCAGGACGTCCGCGTACCGGGCGACGACCTCGACGTTGCGCGGATCCATGACCTCGGTCACGACGGCCATCGCGTGTCGGTCGGCCGCGGAGCGCAGGATCTTGAGCCCTTCCACGCCGAGGCCCTGGAACGAGTACGGCGAGGTGCGCGGCTTGAACGCACCGCCGCGCAGGAGCCCAACGCCGAGCCGCGCCAGCCCGGCCGCGACCTCGTGCATCTGATCCTCGCTCTCCACCGCGCAGGGCCCTGCCACCACGACGGGCTCGGCGCCGATCTGCCAGCCCCTGACGGAGAAGCGCACGTCCTGTGCGCCGGGCGCGCGAGCCACGAGCATGCCATCCTGGCCGGTCCTCTCCATGTGCCCGAGGGAGGCGTTGAGGATCTCGCGGAACAGCCGGACGATCGTGCGATCGTCGAAGGGTCCGGGGTTGCGTTCGATGATGGACTCGATGATCGCCTGCTCCCTGTCCGGATCGTGCATGGGCAAACC
>JAFDER010000182.1 GCA_019310245.1 Deltaproteobacteria bacterium | reverse complement strand
GGGGTGCTCGCGTTCAGGCTGGGAGAGGCCATCGGCCGCCCCGTGCGCTCCTCGACGCTGAGGCTGCAGTACGCGGTGGACGACTTCAACCTCTCGCCCGTTCTCTGGGCGAGGAGGTTCGACGACGAGACGGGGAGGGCCGAGCTCGTCAACCATCTCATCAGGAGTCTCACCGACGATCCCGCAGACTGCGTGCTCCTGCCGCCGATCCTGGGGATCGACTCGCACGCCCTGGTCCTCGAGGCGGTCGAGGCCGGGGTGAAGGGCAGGGTGCTCGAGCTTGCAGGAGGAAACGGCTGGCCGCCCGGCCTGCGCGTCGCCGGCGCGCTGAGCTCGGCGCTTGACGGCACGGACCTCGAGGTCGTCAGGGCCCGGGTCGAGGGCGTCGAGACGGATGGAAGGCAGATCCGGTCGGTCGTGACGCAGGAGGGGGGGAGGATCGAGGGCCACAGGTTCATCCTGGCCACGGGAGGACTGCCGGGAGGAGGCCTCAGGCTCGAGGGCAGGTTGATCGAGGTCGCCCTCGGACTGCCCGTGAGCGTGGCGGGAGCCGAGCTCCCTGATCCCGTCGGCGAGCTGGGAGTCGATCCCGCGACGTTCTTCGATGAGGCCCTCGACGGCGCCCACCCCATCCTCGCCGCCGGGGTACACGCGGACGGCAAGGGCAGGCCGCTGGGGCCGGACAGGATTCCGGTCTTCTCCAACCTGTGGGCGTGCGGCTCGGTGCTGGAGCGGTGCGGAGGCCAGGCGGGCAGCCACGTCATCGATCCGGGCGCGAGCGCGGTGAGCGGCTGGATCGTAGCGGGCTCCGTGATCAGCGCGGGAGCGTGACCGCGAACACGGCCCCCTTGCCCTCGCCCTCCGACCGGGCACTGATCGTCCCCCGGTGGGCCTCCACGATGGAGCGCGAGACGGCGAGCCCGAGACCCGTGCCGTCCGCGCGCGTGGTCGAGAAGGGCTGGAAGATCTCGTCGAGTCTGGACGGGTCGATGCCCCGGCCCTTGTCGCGCACCTCGCAGATCGCTCCATCCGAGCTCGAGCGGACCGCGATGACCACGTTCCCGCCGGTGGAGCTGGCCTCGATCGCGTTGTCGAGAAGGTTCGCCAGGACCTGCTCGATGCGGCCGCGGTCCGCCTCCACACTGACCGCGGACGCCTCGTGGTCCGTGACGATCGAGACGGACTTCTCCTCCGCCTTCCCGGCGAGCAGGGAGGATGCCTCCCCGGCCACGTCGCGCAGATCGAAGGTCGTGAGCTCGAGGTCGCCCGGCCGTGCGAACTCGAGCGTGCGCCGCACCAGGTCCTCGAGCCTCTGCGACTCGCGCACCATGGTCTCCACCGCCCGCTCGATGCGCTCCGCGTCCGGGTCGTCGGGCGCCAGGTGTCCGGCCTCGTGGGCCTCGCGCATGAGCTGGGCGTAGCCGCGGATCGCGCCCACGGGGTTCTTGAGCTCGTGCGCGAGCGTGGCGGCCATCTCTCCGAGCGACTCGAGCCGCCTCGTGCGCTGGAGGCTCTCGGCCAGCCGCTCGCGCTGCTTGAGCGTGCGGTAGAGGGCGAGGTTGATGCCGAGGATGACGAGGGTGGTGAGGATCGCCAGTCCCAGGATCCACCAGTGGGTGCGCACGGCGCGCTTGTGGGCCGTCGCGTCCACGCCCACGCGCACGATCATGCAGGGCGCGCCGCCGGCCAGCATCCCGCCCCTCTCGAGGATCAGCCCCTTGCACATGCCCGGCTTGCCTCCCGGCCCCTGCAGGCCGCACCTCTTGAGCATCTCCGGACCGGGCAGGGCGAAGTACGCGTCCAGGGCGGGATGATCGTCCAGCTCGATCACCCTCGCCAGGGCGGGCCTCACCATGGCGCCCATCACCCCCCTGCCCATGCGCACCGTGCCGTCCTTCCTCCACTGCAGCTGCTCGTCGAGGCGGCTGAAGCTCGCCTCGCAGGCCTGCCCGAGCTCGGCGGGATCCGGCTCTGGCAGAGTGCCCGCCTCCTCTCCCACGAACGATCCGTGCACCGTGCCGTCCCTCTCGAGCACCTGGATGTAGTCCGCCGCCCCGAGCGCGGCCTCGTCCACGATCCTGTGGATCCTCTCCGGGCTCCGCTCCGGCTGGCGCATGTAGCGGATGAAGAAGCTCATCGCGGCCGAGCGGGCCCTCAGGTCGAGGAGCTGGCGGGAGAACTCGTGGACCTGGCGCAGCTGGATCGCGCTCATGGCGCTGAGCACCACGCCGAGGATGATCGCGGCGAAGAGCATGATGAGCGCGAAGCGCGAGCCCACGCGCGAGACGCTCCTGAGCTTCTGCCGGTCCGTTTCCACGGCTCTCATTATATGGGCCCCGGCCGGCGTCAGGCAACTCTTCGAAATCGCTTTGCTTTTCGGCCTTTGCTCCGGAATCCCCGGTTCGGTCATCTTGATCGGGACGATTTCATCTGGTAGGCACGGCGCAGGGATTCACGAGATGGCCAAGGCGGCAGAACAGCCGGCCGCGCTCGCGGGCGGCACGCAGAAGTCCAAGGGCTGGCGTGTGGTCTTCATCGACCAGGCGCGCGCGCTCGCCATCACCATGATGATCATCGGCCACTCGCTGGACCGGTTCCTGGGCGAGACGTACCGGGTCCACGAGCTCTACCGCGACTACCAGTTCGTGCGCGGCATCACGTCGGCCCTGTTCCTGATGGTCTCCGGGTTCTCCTTCGTGGTGGCCTCGTTCAAGTACTGGGAGCAGTACACCCACTGGTCGAAGAAGATGTGGGGCCGCGTCAGGAGGATCGCGCTCATCTACCTCCTGGGCTACACGCTCCACCTCTGGGCGCCCACGCTGTGGGCGTCGGTCACCACCTGGAACCCGGACAGGTGGGCGCGGCTCCTGCAGTTCGACATCCTGCAGAACATCGCCACTGGGCTGCTCCTCTTGCACATCGTCGTCTTCATCGTCAAGAAGAAGGAGCACTTCTGGAAGGTCACGCTGGCCGGCTACTTCGCCGTGATCCTGCTGGGCACCGTCACGTTCCAGCCCGCGGTCGACGCCCTGCTCCCCGTCGAGATCGGCGTCATCGTGAACATGTACCACAAGTCCACGTTCCCGCTCGTGCCCTGGATGAGCTTCCTGCTCATCGGCGCAACCGTCGGCTACTGGTTCTGGATGAGGAGGCAGAAGGGCGACGAGTGGAAGGTGTTCGCGGTCGGCCTGGTCATCGCGCTCGCGCTCATCGGGTTCGAGTACGCGATCCGGCACTGGGTGCCGGGAGGCGTCTTCCCCTACTCGGTCCACAGGAAGCACATGCCGGGCAACATCTTCTCGCGCGGAGGCTTCGCCCTGCTGTTCATCTGCCTGCTCTACCTCCTGGGCCGCTGGAAGCTGGTCCTGCCGCGGCTCTCGTTCATCCTGTCCAAGGACTCGCTCGCCGTCTACTTCGTCCACCTCTTCCTCGTCTACGGCTGCGCCTGGTACGGCGGCGCCTTCTACTCGATGAGGCACGACATGACGCCCCTGCAGGCCTTCACCTGGATCGCCGGGCTGTTCGCGATCATGTCCATCATGGCCTGGGGCATCGGATGGATGCGCGACAACATGGGCAACTACGCCAGGATGATCCGCCACATCCTGCTCGTCGGCTTCGGCGGTGCGTTCGTGTTCTGGCCGCACCTCGATGGTCCCAAGCTCCTCGCCGCGCTGGCCGTCGCCACCTGGGCCGTCGTGGGCGTCGAGTGGTACCTCGTGCGCCGCAGGCAGGAGAAGGCCCTTCTGGCGAAGGCGCCCTGACGCGCTCCAACCACCCGGCACGACACGTCTTTTCGCTCCCCGGTCCGGCAATCTCGTTTTTTGGAATCCGGCCGGCGCCTGGGGCTATCCTGGCCCGTAGAGAGGTGTGCCATGATCGGAGTGTGGAGAGCATGGGCGTGGGCCAGGGGCAGGGCGGGCAGGGTGAAGCTCTCCTGGCTGCCCGGCATCCTCGTCATCGCCATCGTTGCGAGTCAGCTTCTCGCGCCCTGGCCGGCAAGCGCCGACGAGAAGCGGATGCTGAAGTACCCCTACTCCTGGGTCATGAAGGCCTCTCTCAGGCTGATCAAGATCGACCTCGGCTGTCCGATCGAGGAGGTGGACAAGGATACCGGGTACATCCTCTTCCGCTACACCTACCAGGGCGTGGAGAGCCCCGCCTCCCTCGAGATCAGCGACCTGTCCTCGGACGACAACGGGTACCTCGTCAACTCGCGCGTCATGATGAACGAGCTGCCCTCGTGGGTCGAGACCGACCTGCTCGACAAGCTCGAAGAGAAGCTCAAGGACGAGTACGGCGATCCTCCCAAGCCCAAGAAGAAGCCCGAGCCTCCCGTGAAGGACGAGGGCGAGGAGGAGCCCGGCGACGAGGAGAAGACCGGGAGCTGATGCCCACGCGTTGATCCTTCCTCGTATTCGAATAGAATCCCTTAAGGTAAGCAATGCAGACACCACCGGCTCGATCCGGAAGGGGGTCCCCATGACAAGGAACATCGTTCTCGCCAGCTTGATCTGCTCGATGCTCTCGCTTCACGCCTGCGGTGGTGGAGGCGGAGGAGGAGGCGATGATTCGGGCACGGACGCGGATGCGCCCGGCGACGTCTCGGCGGATCAACCCGTGGACTCCGCCGGCGATCCGGACGACGACGGCGTCACGCCGGCCTGCGACATCGATGCGGCCGCTCCACCCTGGCCGGACTGGGTGCCGGACTGGCCGGGCTCGGGCCTGAACGCCACGGGCAACACCACGTTCAGGGTGCTGGATGCCGGCGCGTCGGTGACGGATCTGGCCGTGGAGGACGTCTCGGCCACGAGCGCGGTCATCACGTGGACCACGCCGGGCGAGGCGGACTCCTCGATCGCCTGGGGGACCACGCCGGAGACCTGCCCGACGGGATACCAGCGCACGGGAGGCCGGCTCCTTCACCGCATGCTCGCGGCTCCGCTCGAGCCCGGGACCACCTACCACGTCGTCGTGCGCTCGCGTGACGCCTCGAGCGAGGACTTCGGCTTGATCGAGGTGACCACGCCGGCCCACGCCGCTGCCACGGAACTCACCGGCTGCCAGGAGATCACCGCGAGCGGGAGCTACCGCCTCACGGCCGACGTGACCGCGGACTGCACCTGCTTCCACGTCACGGCGCCCGACGTGCACCTGGACCTGGGCTGGCACACCGTCACCTACGCCGCGACCGAGACGGGCGAGCAGTGCCACGGCGTGTTCCTGCACGACGACACGAACACCGCCGCGCGGGGCATCATCGTCCAGGGCTCGGCAGGAGGCTCCCTCTACAGCCACGCCCTGTACGCCCGTGGAGGCGACGGCCAGACGTTCGAGCAGCTCTGGGTCCGCGTGCACACCTCCGACGCCTTCGGCATGAGGACCATGTACACCTCGACCACCACCGCCCGCGACCTGCTCATCGTCTCCGAGGTGCGCGACGTGACGGATCGCCACTACCCGGGCAATCACGGCATCGCGCTGGGCCTGTCCCCGTCGGACGCCACGGGCGACATCCACGACTGCATCCTGTTCGGCGTGCCCCACTGGGGCCTGACCATGGGAGCGAACGAGGAGGAGAGGCTCACGAGCCCGCCCGACCACGGGCCCACCCGCTTCGTGTACAACAACCACGTCTTCGCCGACATGCACGCCACGAACGGGTACGCGATCTCCGTCGCCGCGAACCACATGGAGGTGCACCACAACGAGATCCGTCCGCTGCACAACGGCCGCGCCGTGCACTACACGATGAGCAACGCCTCCATCCACCACAACATCATCGAGGCCGTCGAGCTCATCGAGGGCGATCCGGCCGACGGCTTTGCCTACTACTCGGACACCTCCGACACCCACTCGCCGCACGATCCCTCCGTGTGCACATGGGTCGTGGCCCACGGCATCCGCGTCGAGAGCGGCAACCTGGGAGAGATCTCCCACAACGAGGTGTACTCCTACACCCTTCCCGACGTGAGCTTCGGGTGCACGGCGCTCAACATCACCACCCCCGAGAGCGGCGGCGCCGGTGCGAACGAGGTGCACCACAACCAGTTCACGGCCTACCAGGCCTCCGGCTCCATCACCTGCTCCGGCGGCCTGCCCACCACGGCGGGCTGGGTGCGCGGCGGCACGCCCGACACCCCGAACGACCTGCACGACAACTTCTTCCGCTCCACCCACGAGACGCTCTTCATCGAGGATCCCGCCATGGCGACGAGCACCGACGATACTCTCGAGTCGATCTAGGCAATCGCGGAAACGTCCCCTATAATTCCATCGCCATGAGCAAGACGGTGACCAAGAAGTACTTTGGCACGGACGGGATACGCGGCCGCGCCAACGAGCATCCCATGGACGCGGAGATGGCCATGAAGGTGGGCCGGGCCATCGTGAGCCGTGCCCGCCAGCTCAGGCCGGACCGCAAGCGCCCCCGCGTGCTCGTGGGCAAGGACACCCGCCTGTCCTGCTACATGCTCGAGACGGCCCTCTCCTCCGGCGTGGCCTCGATGGGCGGGGAGGCGATCCTCACCGGCCCCGTGCCCACCCCCGCCGTCTCGTTCCTGATCACCTCGATGCGTGCCGACATGGGCGTCATGATCTCCGCCTCCCACAACCCGTACACGGACAACGGGATCAAGGTCTTCAACCCGGACGGCATCAAGCTCACCGATGCGGACGAGGCGGAGCTCGAGGCGCTCATCGACGGCAACGGCGACCTCGAGCGGCCCGCACCGGACCAGATCGGCCGCATGCGGCGCATCGACGACGTGCTGGGCCGCTACATCGTGGAGCTCAAG
>JAFDER010000655.1 GCA_019310245.1 Deltaproteobacteria bacterium | reverse complement strand
CTTGACGAATCCGTCGGGCTCGGCTGCGGCCTGGGCCATGCCGCTCGCCAGGAAGGGGTACCTGCCCACCTCGACCTCGAGGCCGGCGTCACGCGCACCCTGCTCCGTCATGCCAACCTGGGCGACCTGGGGCTGGCAGTAGACCACGCCGGGGATCGACGTCTCGTCCTTGCGCGCGGCATCCCTGCCGGCAATGTGCTCGGCCGCGACGATGCCCTCGTGCGATGCGGCATGGGCGAGCAGCGGCGGCCCGGCCAGATCTCCGACCGCATACACGCCGGGAACGCTCGTCCTCATGTGCGCGTCGACCTTCACGAACGGACCATCCATCTCAAAAGACAGGCTCGGGTCCCAGAGCCCCTCGCTGTTCGGAACGACGCCGATGGACACGAGGACCCTGTCCGCCTCGACTATCTCCGCCTCTGCGCCGCGCACGAGATCCAGCCTCACCGTCCCGGAGCCCACGTCGACGCTCTGCACGCGAGCGCCGGCGAGCATCCTGACCTTTCGCCTGCGCATGGCCCTCTCGACCGCCTTCACGGCCTCCGGGTCCACGACGGGCAGGATCGTCGGCAGGGCCTCGACGACGGTGACCTCGCTTCCAGCCACGGCGTAGTAGTAGGCGAACTCCATGCCGATAGCACCGCCGCCCACGATGGCGAGCCGCCGCGGAACCTCGTCGAGACCCAGAGCCTCGGTGCTCGAGATCACACGGTCGGCGTCGAACGGCGCCCCTGGCAGCGGTCTCGGACGGGCGCCCGTGGCCAGGATCACGTGCTCGGCGTCGATGGTCGCGCCGCCCTCGACCTCGACTCTTCCAGGTGCCGTCAACCGGCCCCTGCCGCTCAGGACGCGGATCCCGTTCGCCTTCATCAGGTGAGCCACACCCTTGCTCATCCGGTCCGCCACCTGCTTCGCCCGCTTGATGGACGCACGTTGATCCACGGTCACATTGGCGGGAGCCTCGATTCCCAGCTTCCTCGCGCGCCTCATGGTCTCGAGGGCACGCGCGGTGGTGATCAACGCCTTCGTGGGGATGCAGCCCTTGTTGAGGCAGACGCCTCCGAGCCTGTCCTCCTCCACGAGGATGACCTCGCGACCCAGCGAGGCCGCCCTGATGGCGGCCACGTATCCACCCGGCCCTCCTCCGATCACGCAAATGCCAGCATTCTCCCTCGTCATGCTCTAGCCTCCGCTCGTCACGGTCACGGCGCATACTTGCATCGGGTATGGCAAACTACCATAGATTCTATTAACTTGTGAGAAGCGCATGCATTCGATCCACACGGAGAGCGACATGACCTACAAGGCGCACATCTTCGGGTTCGAGGCAGAGATGACGAGCATGATCAGCGAGGCGCTGTTCTTCGCGGGCGCCGAGCCGGTCAAGTTCCAGGACGTCACCTCGTTCACGAAGTCGTTCAAGCTCGAGCCGCCATCGCTCATCGTCCTGCCTCTGGCCGCGGCCGAGCAGCTCGACCTGCACGTGATCCTGGGCAGCGACGAGCGCTTCGACAAGGTGGCGGTTCTGATTGCCGTGGACGACCCCTACGAGCCCGGCCTTCGGGGCTCGCTCGAGAACTGCGCGCTGGACTACTTCCTGACCTCCCAGCCGTACCACCTCAAGCGTCTCGCGCTCGCCGTGATGAGCCGCAACCCCTGGAGCGAGGCTCCCACGACGAGCGGCCGCCTGCTCCTGGCCGAGGCAGACCTCGAACGCCGCATCGGCCTTGCACGTGCCATGAGGATCGCGCAGTTCGACGTCGCGTTCGCGGACACCACCGAGGATCTCGTCAAGCGCCTGTCCGGAGAGGAATCGCACTGCATCGTCGTGGCGAACCAGATCCTCGCCTCCCGGGAGACGTTCCAGGACTGCTTCAGGAACCCGGACCTCAGACGCGTGCCGTGGATCGTCTACAATGATCGCGAGATCCTGGCCAACACGGAGAAGGGCAAGCCGGACGTGCTCGCATCCCTGGGCGCGGACCCGAACCCGGACACGGTGCTCTTCCATGTGCAGGACATCCTCAAGAAACCGCT
>JAFDER010000018.1 GCA_019310245.1 Deltaproteobacteria bacterium | reverse complement strand
TAGACGCCGGTGGCCTCGATCGGCGTGGTGTCGTAGCTCGCGGCGATCGCGATCTTGCGCCACTTGCCTCCGCACAGGCTGTAGAGCGCGGCAGTGCGGCCCACCACTCCGGACGTGCCGAGGTCGGTGCCGATGGGATCGATGGCGCCCTCCCGCGTGAAGGTGAGCCACAGGTCGATCCCGAGCTCCTTCATGATCTCGGGCAGGAGCGTGTCAACCTTCTTGCCCATGATGGCCTTCCTGACCGCCGAAACGCCGCGTCCTGGTTCTTCCATCTCAGGTCTCCTTCTTCACCCCCGGACCCCGGGTCCTACCTGGAATCCACAACGAGAACGATCTTGCCAAACTGCTCGCCCGCCTCGAGCCGCGCGTGCGCCTCGGCCGCCTGCTCGAGCGGGTAGGTCCTGTCCATGACGGGCTTCAGCCTCCCGGCCTCGACGAGCGGCAGGACCTCGAGGAGATCGCCCCTGCGGCCCATGGTCGAGCCGCAGAGCGAGATCTGCTTGAAGAACACCTGCCTGAGGTCCAGAGAGACCTCCGGGCCGCCCGTGGCGCCGCATGTCGCGATGGTCCCGCCCCAGGCCAGGGACCCGAGGCTCTCGGCCCAGAGGGGCTCTCCCACGTGATCCAGGACCACGTCGACGCCCCGTCCGCCGGTCAGCGTCTTGACCTCGCTCGAGATCTTCTGCTCGGTGGACAGGATCGTGTGATCCGCGCCGATCTCCTCGATCCTCGCGAGCTTGTCCGAGGACGTGGAGCTCACGATCACGGTGGCCCCGAGAACCTTGCAGATCTGCACTGCCGCGACGGTGACGCCGCTTCCGGCACCGTGGATCAGGACCGTCTGGCCGGCCTTCACGCCCGCCCGGCGGACGGCCATCTGCCAGGCGGTCTGGAACGTGAGCGGGATGCAGGCCGCCTGCTCGAACGAGAGGGGCTCGGGAAACGGCAGGATGCTCGAGCGCGGCACCGCGATGAGCTCCGCATATCCTCCCCGGGTGTTCTCCCCGAGGATCGCGTACCTGCGGCACAGGTTGTCCCGCCCCGACAGGCAGGCCGGGCACTGCTCGCAGCTCACGGCCGGCTGGAGCAGGACCTTCTGTCCCTGCTCGAGACCGGTGACCCCTGGGCCCCAGCCCTCGACCACGCCGGCGATGTCGGAGCCCAGGATGTGAGGATACGTGAGCCTGAGGTGGGGCAGGCCCTCGCGCACCCAGATGTCCAGGTGGTTGAGCGCCACGGCCCTGACACGCACGAGCACCTGGGCGGGGCCCGGCTCGGGGTCGGGAACGTCCCTGATCTGGAGCTTCTCTATCCCCCCGTGCTCGTCTAGGACGCATGCCTTCATGACTCGAGTCCTATGTCATAGTGAACAGGAGGTCTTTTTTCAACCTGAATGCCACGTTACATGACGGACAACACGCCATTTCGAGCAGGATAGAAGAGGACGAAATAAGTCAGGATCTCCCGTGTTTGGTCCACTTGCCGGCCGGAGAAGCACCGATCGAGACGTGCCATCGAGATGCGATCCCGAATTGACATTTGAACGATTTAAGCATAAATGAACCACTCCTGAAGTACAAAACCATGAGATCGATCGGATCCAGAGGGAGGTTTTCCATGATGCGGACGAGTACTCTCACCCTGGCAGTGGTTCTCGCTGCAAGCATGACCATGTGCAAGCCGCCTCCTCAGCGCGGCAATGCGCCCGAGGGCGAGGACAAGGCGGCCGGAGGGGTCGAGAACAAGGTCAAGATCGAGTTCTTCATCATGACGCAGTGCCCCTACGGGACACAGGTCCAGGAGGGCATCGCCCCGGTGCTGGAGAAGATGGCCGGGTACATCGACTTCAAGCAGGACTTCATCGCCAACAAGGCGCCCGACGGCACGTTCTCCTGCCTGCACGGCCCGCCCGAGTGCAACGGCAACATCGCCCAGCTGTGCATCGAGAAGCACAACCCGGACAAGTACTTCCCCGCGGTGCTGTGCATGGCGAAAGACCGCAAGGGCATCCCGGACAACTGGAAGAAGTGCGCCGAGGCCTCGAGCCTCGACACGGCCCCCATCCAGGCGTGCTACGAGGGCCAGGAGGGCAAGGACCTGCTGGAAGCCTCTTCGAAGAAGGCACAGGAGAAGGGAGCCAGGGGAAGCCCCACGATCTTCGTCAACGACAAGCCCTACCGCGGCGGCCGCAGCGCCAAGGCCTTCGAGATCGCCGTGTGCATGGCGCTCGACGAGAAGGACCGCCCCAAGGACTGCCCCGAGGTCACGGCGGTCGACCTGACCATCCTCTCGGACGCCCGCTGCAAGGAATGCGGCGTCCGCGCCAAGAGCATGAAGACGCAGTTCGAGAACATGTTCATGAAGCTCAACGTGCACGAGCTCGACTGGAACTCCGACGAGGGAAAGGCCATCGCGAAGAAGGCGGACGTGAAGCTCCTGCCGGCCTACGTGTTCCACGGCAATGCCAAGGACGACCCGGGCTGGGAGCAGATCTCGCGCCACGTGGACCCCATCGGCGGATACTTCAAGATCAAGCCGGATCGCGTGCGCTCGACGTTCGACCCCAGCAAAGAGGTGTGCGACAACGGCGAGGACGACACGGGCAACGGCCTCGTGGACTGTGACGACCCCGACTGCGAGTTCGACAAGGCGTGCCGCGAGAACTGCACCGACCAGAAGGACAACACGGACAACGGCCTCGTGGACTGCAAGGACCCCGAGTGCGACAAGCACCCGGCCTGCATGGAGAACTGCGAGGACGGCAAGGACAACACGGACAACGGCCTCGTGGACTGCAAGGACCCGGACTGCAAGGACAAGCTGTCCTGCCGCAAGGAGAAGACCAAGACGCTGGACCTCTTCGTCATGGCCTACTGCCCCTACGGCCTCAAGGCCCAGAACGCGATGGAGGAGGTGCTCGAGAACTTCGGCTCGGAGATGAAATTCAAGTTCCACTTCATCACGAGCGTGTTCGACGAGGTCGGCTACCAGGACTATCCGCGCAAGGAATGGTGCCACAAGTACGAGGATGGCCAGTGGTACTGCTCGATGCACCGCAAGGAGGAGACCGACGAGAACCTCCGCCAGATCTGCACGCAGTCGTTCTACCCGCAGAACAACAAGTTCATGAAGTACATCCTGTGCCGCACCGCCAACCCGAAGGATCCCGACTGGCAGAAGTGCGCCACGGACAACGGCATGGATGCCGCCAAGATCGAGACGTGCTCCACGGGCGACCAGGGCAGGAAGCTGCTGCAGGCCGACTCGGACATGTGCAACGTCCTGAACATCCACTGCAGCCCCACCTACTTCTGGAACAACAAGACCATCGAGCGGGCCGCCCCCGATCCCGAGGCCATCAAGACCATCTTCTGCAAGCACAACGAGGGCACCCCCGGCTGCGACAAGACGCTCACCGGCCCCGCGGCCCAGCCCAAGGGCAAGGGCGCACCCCCCGCCGGCTCCTGCGGCTAGCCACCACCGACCATCACCATTCATGACTCTCTTCCTGAGCAGGGGAGAGATCCGCCCGGACCGAGGCTTGGTCGCGGCGACAGGAAGGCGTATGATATCCTCATCGAAATGAGCCGTTTCCCGCCAGGATCAGCCCTGATCGTCCTGCTATCGGCTGGGTGCGCGCTCAACTTCGGCACGGACCCGGTCCAGCCGCCGGACGGCTGGACGGACGTGCTGGATCATGCCGGAGAGACCGGAGACGTCGTCGTCGAGGACGGACCGGACGCCGAGGACGTCATCGAGGACGACGAGGTCTCCCCTGGCTGCGATCCGGGAGGCTCGGACGACTTCTGCGACGGCAGCACGCTGATGCGCTGCAACACGGACGGCACGGCCTACGTGTCCGTGTCCTGCTCCCCCGGCGTCTGCATCGAGGAGACCCACGCCCACTGCATGGACATGGACGTGCACAACGTGGACGACGATTCGCTCCTGTGCGCGGGCACGAGCGGACTGGGGCCCGATGAGGTGCCGGACAACCGCACATGGGTCGTCTACTTCACCGACACGGGCGAGATCCGCGCCTACAACGAGGACTTCTCGGAGAACACCCAGATCCGGGGCTCGGGAGACGGCGACGTGGGCGGGATCGTCTACACGCAGCAGGACCAGCCCGACGGCGCGCCCCCGCTCGGAATCCTCAGCCTCTCGAGCCTCACCGTGCCGCCCGGCGTGGGCTTCGCGGCGATCGGGACGAGGGCGGCGGTGCTCCTCGTCTGCGGACCCGTTCTCGTCGAGGGGCTCGCCGGCAGCTTCGCTCTGCCGGCCGACACCATCACGGGACTGCCGGTCCCGGGCGCCGCGGGCGGGATCGGCGGGCTTCCCGCCGTGAACCCGGACGGAGGGGGGACGGGCGGCGGCGGCGTGGGCGGGATCGCCTTCACGTACCGGGGAGGAGGAGGAGGAGGAGGCCACGGTGCGGCGGGCGGCAGCGGCGGAGGCCTCGGAACGGCGACGGGAGGAGCAGGTGGTGGCTCGTACGGCGCCGCGGATCTGGTTCCGCTCACGGCCGGGAGCGGCGGAGGGTCGGGAGCGGACCCCTACGACGCGTCCTGCTCCTCGGAGGGGGGCTCGGGCGGCGGCGCCATGCTCATCGCCTCCACGGTCTCGATCGATGTCGCGGCGAGCGGCTCCATCGAGATGGGAGGCGCGGCCGGCACGGGAGGCATGGGCTGCTCGAGCGGTGGCGCCGGTGGCGCCGGTGGCGGGTCCGGAGGCGGTCTCCTCCTCGAATCGCCGACGGTGACCGTCCTGGGCTACCTCCTGGCCGCGGGAGGAGGCGGAGGCGCCGGCTCCCCGGGCACGGGTGAGCCGGGCGCGAGAGGTCTGGAGGGCATCGCGGCGGTGGGAACCGCAACGGGCGGGGAGGGCGCGGGCCTGGGCACGAGCGGAGGCAGCGGAGGCAACCCGTCCACGGGCGGCGGACAGAACGGGCAGAACGGGACGCTGGGCGTGGCCATCTTCATGGGCGGCGGAGGAGGCGGAGACGGGATCATCCGGATCAACGCCCTCGCGGTGGACGTCACGGAGGCCCGGCTCCACCCGCTGTCCGGATCGGGGCTGTTCTCGACCGGCGACCTGGCCCTCTTCTGACATGGAGCACGCGATGAGCCGATCCCTGATGTGCGTCACCTCTGCCGCTCTGCTGCTGGCGCTGCATGGATGCGGAGGCCCGGCAGGAGGCGCGGACGACGCCGACGGCACGGGCGACGGCACCCTGGACGCCGATCCGGAGGTCCCGGCAGATGCCGCGGACGCGGACGTGCCGGACGTGGTGGAGGACGGCCCCGGCGCGTGCCCCGCTGCAACGCTGGGCGCCGAGCTCGGGCGCACGCACCTCCTGCTCGGCGGGTCCATGCGCGACGAGGAGTTCGCGCTGGCGCCGTTCGACCTGCGCTACCACTACGTGGCCGGCGACGTTCCCGAGGGCGGGCCGTGCGAGGACTGCGCCTCGGGCTGCACGGTGGCCGGCGCCTCCTGCGCGGGCGGAGGCTGCCCGTGGTGGGGCTGCTGGCAGTGGGACGCCCTGCCGCCGGGCCGGTTCGTGGCCGACTTCGTCTCGAACGCCCACGAAGCGGGCGCCGTGCCCATGATCACCTACTACATCTGGTTCTCCGTCGCCGGGGACGTGGAGGGGGCGCCCGAGGTGGCCGCGCTGGCCGACGGCAGCCTCGTGGAACGCTTCCTGGCTGACTTCCGGTTCCTCTGCCAGGTCATGAACGAGGATCCCTCGATCCCGACTCTTATCCACGTGGAGCCGGACCTGTGGGGATACGGCCACCAGGTCGACAGCGACCCGGCCTCGATCCCGGCGGCCGTGAGCGCGGCATCGGCACCCGAGTGCAGCGGCCTCGCCGACACGATGGAGGGGCTCGCGCGCTGCATGCTCGCCATCGCCCGCGCCGAGGCCCCGGCCGTCCGCGTGGGATTCCACGCCTCTGCCTGGGGGGCGGGCAACGATGCGCTCGTCAACACGGACCCGGGATTCGACCTGGCCGGACACGCGGCCACCACCGCGGCGTTCATGCGCGCCCTTGGCGCGGCCGACGCCGACCTGATCGTGGTCGAGATGAGCGACAGGGACGCCGGGTTCAACGACAGGTGGTGGGACGAGACGAACGCGACCCTGCCGAGCTTCACGCAGGCCATCTCGTGGGTCTCCACACTGGGCGACGAGCTCGGCCTCGCCCCGCTCTGGTGGCAGGTGCCTTACGGACACGAGGGGCTGGAGAACGACTGCGACCGCTACGAGGACAACCGGGTGGACTACTTCTTCGATCACCCGCACGAGTTCGCCGCCGGCGGCGCGCTGGGCATCGCGTTCGGCGCCGGAGCGGGGTGCATGACCACGCCGGAGACGGACGACGGCCACTTCACGGGCCGCGCGGAGGACTATCACGCGTCCGACCGCCCCGTTCTCTGCGGGCCTTGACGCGATACAAGTTGACTTTGATGCAGCAACTGAACAAACTTGGTGCCCACCGAAACCGACAGGAGTCACACATGGCCAGGACGCTCTCAGCACTACTCGTGGTTGCCGCATGCCTCGTCTTCGCGCCCGGATGCAAGTGCCAGTCCGAGCTGGGCGAGGGAACGGAGACCGGCGGCACGGTCGAGGCCCCGGCCACCGGGGACGGTCAGATGCGCTGGTGCCGGGCCTGCGCCAAGGGCCAGGCGTTCACCGCCTGCAAGAGGGTGGACGGCCAGGAGCCCGAGGAGACCCTGAAGCGAAAGGCCGAGCTCACGGCGTGCAAGGACGTGGGGCTCGGAGAGGCCGAGTGCGCGGGTCCGATCCTGACGAATGTGCAGTGCGGCGTGATGCCCTAGAACATGGCGGTTGCCATGATGAAGAACTCGAAGATCGTGCTCTCCTCGACCCTGAAGCGGTTGCCGAGCGAGTCGATGGCGCGGCGGAAGTCCGGGTTGTAGGAGTCCTCGTCCTCCTGCGTGCCCGTGGCGGCGTCCCACTCGCAGTTCGACGTGCCGTCGAGCATGCCCACGGCGTCGAAGTTGGCCGGGTTGCACTCGTCGGTGAACGTGAGGAAGTGCTCCTGGTCGTGGGCGAACATGACGCCGGTCTGGATCTTGAACCACTTGCCCGTGATGAACCCTAACGTGAGGCGGCCGGCGAAGCTCCCGTAGTTCTCCACGTCCGTCAGTCCCGTCCAGCGGTACTTGGGATACGAGCTCCAGAACTGGTCGAACTCCGAACCGGAGTAGCTCAGCCCCTCGTCCTCGCTCGTGCCCAGGGCGTCGAAGAGCGGAGTGACCTCCCGTCCCTCGCTGTGGTAAGTCCCGATGATGCGCAGGTCGATGTAGAACTTCTGCTCCTTGGTCACGTTCTCCCAGGGGATGATCTCGGCGCCGAAATTGATGGCCCCCACGATGGGCGGCATGTCGTTGATCTGGCCCGAGTACTTGTCCCCGAAAGGCCACGGGGACTCGCCCTTCTTGGGGAACGGGATCCAGGCCATGAACCCGAAGTAGGGATCGAGGTACTTGAACCGCCTGGAGACCTTCGTGCCCACGTGCAGGACGTGGACGCCCTGGCTGACGTTCTTGGAGTCGCCCAGGTCGATCTCGGTCCCGGCGTCCTTGTAGCTCCCGCCGGCCTCGATGATGTCGCCCACGGCGAACCAGCCCTCGACGAAGATGGTCCACGTCGGCTTGGTCTCGTCGCGCTCCTGGTTGAAGATGGCCCACTCGAGACCCACCCCGAACTGGTCGATGCCGCTGCGGTTGGGGGACGTGAAGGGCACGTGGAACAGCTGGTTGCCCGTGGCGTCGTCCCTGAGGATCGTGTTCGCAGCACCCTCGTCCACGCCCTTGGCCCGCGTGAGCTGCCGGGTGTCGGAGATGATGATGGGCAGGGCGAGCTTGAGATTGAGGTCGTGGTACAGGCCCACCAGGACCTCGATGTTCAGGACGTGCTTGACGTGCGTGTAGCGCAGGACGTCCACCGTGGTGGGAAAGTCCGTGGCGGCCGTGACGATCTCCGGGCAGTAGCCGTTGCGCGACGTTGTGTCCGAGGGGTCGTGGAAGCACTCCCTCGTCAGGTTGCCCATGCTCAGGGTGCGCGAGTAGCCGAAGCTGAGGCTGAGGTCGAAAGGATCCCCCTCGTCGAAGGCGTCGATGACCTCGGTGAACTCGGCCGCCCTGACCGGCAAGGCCAGAGCCATGATGGCGGCAACAACCGCCACTGGGGCCAGGGATCGTCGGATCATGTCCACTCCACGTTCCGCCAAACCGCGGAGATCCCGCGATTCCAAGATGATTTTATAGGTTTACTCGCCACCTGCGGTTCATGTCAAGCAGGGTGAGCAACCCTTCGACAGGCTCAGGGCTGCGGGGGCGGCGCCTTCTCGATGCGCCTCTTGGGCGCGGCGATGTCCATCTCCTGCTTGAGGAAGTTCTTGGGCGTGAATTTCGGAGATTTCCTGTGCGCGGGCTTTCGGGAGAACAGGCCGTGGATCTCCTCGCCGAGCCCCTCGAGCGCCTGGGCGAGCTCGACCGGCGTCTTTCCCACGGACGTGAGGCTCTCGTCGTCGAGGTGAGGCTCGAGGAGCTGCAGGTGCAGGGAGGCCTGGGACCATCGCATCAGCAGGCGGTGGCGGAGCTTGTACTGCGTGGATGAGTTCTCCGTGAGCTCCTTCTTCACCTCGTCGATCTCCGAGGTGGGCACATCGAGATCCTCGCTCGTCTTGGATGCGGCCTTCGAGGCGTCCGGCTTGCCGGCCTTCCTCAGGTCCCGGAGCGTCTTGATGAGCACCTTGTTCCTCTCCCGTCGCTTCTTGATGTCGTCGATGGACGCGCGCACGTCTTCGAGCGCGGCCCCGATCCACCCGGCGAACCGGGCGACCCTGGCCGCGGGGTCCTTCTCGAGCGATTCCGCACGCTCGACCATCCAGGCGTCGAGATCCGCGCCCTCTCCCAGCTTGCTCCTGGTGACGCTGAGGGCCTGGTCGATGACGATGGAGTCGCCGGTGTCCAGGTCCTCCTGCTCCTCTCCGGACAGGATCGTGCAGCGGGCGCGTGGAGGCCTGGGAGGCAGGCTCCTGTCGGCCGGCTGGATCGGCGGCGTCATGGGGCATTCGCTCACGTCCACGCGCACGTCGCCGCCCGGGGCCACGGCGATCTCCATTCTCGGTCCGGCGTAGAACACCAGCGCTCCCGGAGTCAGCACCATGAACCTCTTCGTGATCCCCTTGATCGGGCTGCCGGACAGGGTGGCCCTGCCCACGTGCAGCACGAGCTCGAAGGGACGGTGGATGCCGATCGAGAGCCGGGAGGACGGTTCCAGCGCGATCCGGGTGTCGAAGCCGATGTCCAGAGTCACGCTGCCGTCGGCTCCCGTGGCGATGGAATCGCCGACGAACAGGGACGCCTCCTGCTCGGCCATGCCCGGCATCTTGCGGGTCTGCTCCGAGCGGGACACCACCACCTCTCCGGCCCGCTTGACGATCGTGGCCTCCGCGGCGAGCGGAGGCGGAGCGTCGTGCACCGTCTTCTGATGGTCTCCGGCCACGCCGCCCTGGGCGATCTTCGTGCTCTTTCCCGCTTGCGCCGTGTCGGGCTTCGCGGGCTGCGGCCCGCAGCTGTCGCAGCCCACCGCCAGGACGGCGACCACGGCGGTGACCATGTAAGTTCGACCTCTCATCTCACTCTCCGTCGTTGCATGCCGGGAAGGCTCACTCCAGGGGCAGGATCTCGTCCGTCAGGTCCTCGGCCTCGGCCGCCACCTTGGCATCCTTCAGATCCAGGTTGGTCTGACGCAGCCTGTGCGTGAGCACCTGCAGGAAGTTCCACAGGATCTTCTTGGCCGTGTTGCTCTCCTTGCGGATCATCTCGAAGAAGTCGTCGCGCGTGAGCTTGAGCAGCGTCGTGGACTGCACGGCCGTGATGGAGGCGCTCCGGGGCGCCTTGTCCACGAGGCTCATCTCGCCGAAGTGATCACCGGGACCGAGGTGTGCGATCGTGGTGTCGCCCGAGTGCACGCGCACCTTGCCGCTGATCACCACGTACATGTCGTCGCCCGTGGACCCCTCCTCGATGATGCACTTGCTCGGCGCGGCGTTCTCCTGCGTCATCTCGGCGAAGACCTTCAGGAGCTCGTTGTAGGCGAGATACCGGAACATGGGGATGTTCTTGAGGGCGTCGAGCCTGAGGGAGAGCTGCTGGCAGCGCTCCTTGGCGACGCCCTCGACGTCGATCACGCGCACGACGACGGTGGTGATGTTGTCCTGTCCGCCCCGCTTGTTCGCCATGTCCACGAACTTCTCTGCCACGTCGTCGAGCTGCTCGGCCTCCATGAAGGGCGGGATCTCGTGTTCATCGAGGTAGCCCGTGAGCCCGTCCGAGGCGAGCAGGTACTGGTCGGCCGGCAGGACGTCGAACGTGATCGCGTCCACCTCCACGGTCTCGTACACGCCCACGGCACGCGTGACGGCATTCTTGTGGCCGAACGATTCCGCGTCCTCGGGCCGGAGCCTGCCCTCCTTGATCAGGGCGTTGACCAGGGAGTGATCCTCCGTGATCTGCTGGACCTGGTTGGCCCTGAGCAGATAGATGCGCGAGTCGCCAACGTGCGCCACGAACCCGTACCCCCCCGCGATCAGAAGGACCTCCAGCGTGGTCCCCATCCCGCGCTTCGCAGCATCGACCTGACCCTGCTCCCAGATCTTGCGCGATGCGTTCTTGACCGCCAGGACCATGGTATCGAGGATCTCCTGCCGCGCCGCCCGGACGTCCTCCTGCGGGATCTCGTCCCGGTTGAACTGCTCGAGCAGAAGCCTCTTCTCCATGACGGTCTCGTGCACCACATTCACGGCCATCGCCGAGGCCACCTCGCCGGCCGCGTGACCGCCCATGCCGTCCGCCACGATGAAGAGGTTGAGGTTCTTGTCGACGAGGAAGTTGTCCTCGTTGTGATCCCTCTGCATCCCCACGTCCGTCTTTGCGGCGGATGCAACGTTGTCCTGGATGATGAGGGATTTCGACTCTTCTCGCATGTCGCCTCCCCGGCGGCCGGCACACCCGGCCACTCCATTGATTGAAACGTCCGGAATTATAGCCGAGTCGCCGGAAATGCACCACTCGATGGCTTCGGGTCAGTCGCCGACGAGAAGCCTCTCCTCGACCACCTGGTCGATGTACTTGAGCGGCTCGATGTACATCATGCCGTCGACAAAGATGGTGGGCGTGCCCTCGAGGTGCAGGTCCTGAGCCTGCTTGAGATCCCTGTTGACCAGATCGAGGACCTCGGGGCTCTCCAGGTCCTCGCGCCAGCGCTCCATGTCGAGCCCTGCGCCCTGCGCGGCCTCCTCCATGGCATCCGGATCGATCGCGACCTCGAGGCCGAAGAGCTCGTCGTGCATCTGCCAGAACCGTCCCTGCATGTGCGCTGCGGCCGCGGCCAGGGCCGCGTTCATGGCCTCGGGGTGGAGCGTGGTCAGCGGGAAGTGCTTGAAGACGATGCGCACCTCGTCACCCCGCTGCTCCTTCAGATCCATCAGGACCTTCTCGGCCTTGCGGCAGAACGGGCACATGAAGTCCGAGAACACGGTGATCGTCACCTTGGCATCTTCCGGCCCCGTGTCCGGGCAGCCCTCGAGGTCCAGCTTGACGGCCTCGGCCTGCTTGAACCGCGCCACGTACTGATCGAGCACGTCCTCCCTGCCGTAGCCCTCGAGGATGTGCCTGTAGATGAATCCGAGAGCCCTCATTGCCCTGGCGCACGGGTCCGGCTTCTCCAGCGTCTCGAGCAGGCTCAGGTCGCCCTCGCACGGCGAGGCCTCGGTCCTGACGATGTCGACGAGCAGCAACGTCTCCGCCGACGTCAGCCGGCCGAGATCCACGGTCCCCGTCCTGGCGATCGTCTCGCGCCCCTCACGCGTGGCCCTCGATCTCGCGCCGCAGGCCGCGACCAGCAGCGCCACCACGATCAAGATCGGCATCGTCCGCATGGCCACCTGTATATCATGATCTCGCGCGCGCCCGGAAAAAAGCACATGGTCCCCACCTGCGGCCATGGTATTCTCGATGCCCGTGACGAGCAGCAGCGTCAGGATGCCGCTTCAGACGGGCACCACGGCCATGTGGAGCCTCGCACGCTCGGCAGCGTTCCTCGTCCCCTCCCTCGTGTCCACCACGGCGCTGGTCGTCATGGTCCTGCAGTTCGTCGGCGTGCCCATCCTGGATCACCCGGTCGTCAGGCACTACGCCAAGGACATGATCGCCTGGTTCTTCTTCCTGGGCTTTCTGGGCATCGCCTTCGGGCCACCGCTCCTCGGCTTCTCCATCGCCCACCTCTACCGTTTCTTCCGCAACCTGCCCTCGGACGTTCTCGTCTCCCCCACCGATCTGAAGGTGCAGACCGTGCTGCGCACCTACACGTACCCCTGGAGCGAGGTGATCGGCCCGGCCTGCTACGTGACCGTGGAGAGGGAGAAGCGCATCACCATCGGCTACATCATCCTGCGCGCCCTCTCCCGGAGCACGGAGCACGTCGAGAGGTCCGACATCGAGGTCGCCAGGCTGATCCTCCCCACCAACCGCGGCGACCACGTGATCCTGGGCACGGCGGAGAGACCCATCGAGCGCGAGTCGCTCCAGGCCGTGTGCGAGACGATCCAGGCATCGGACACGGACGAGCAGATCCCCTCGCCCCGCCTCTCTCAGCAGTACCAGGCCCGGATCATCCACTGCCCGCAGTGCCAGGCCGTGATCCAGCCCCGGAACGCGGACACCGTCGATTGCACCCACTGCGGCCAGAGCGTGGCCATGCCCGACGAGCTGCGCCTCAAGCTGCGCGACGTGAGGCAGATCGCCCGAAGCCAGTCCTCACTCGAGACCCTCATCCGCTCGCTCATCAGGCAGCCGAGCGCCGTGCGCACCAATGTCTACGTCTTCCTCTGCGCGGCCCTCATGTTCCTGGCCTGGCCCGTGGCCCTGGCCCTGCTGACCCTGGTCGACCACTACGACTTCATCTCCCCTCAGACCATGAGCGCCTGCTTCATCTCCCCGCTGGCCTTCATCCTCGGGCTGTTCTTCATCCTGCGCGGCCACACGGCCCGCCGCGGCGCCCTCAGGCTCCTCACCCTCCACTACGGTGCGCGCCCCCCCGCGTTCGAGGGCGAGCCGCACACCTGCCGCTCATGCGGGGCGCCCCTGCACGAGGAGCCCGACCAGATCCTGATCCGCTGCACCTACTGCGAGGCGGACAACATCCTGGCCCTGGATCTCAAGCGCCGGGCCGCGCCCGCCGCCGAGCAGGAGCGGCGCCTGGCAGAGGATCTCAGGGCCCAGCGCAGGGAGCGCACCAAGTGGTCCGTCTTCTCCGCCCTCGCGATCCTGATCGTCGTGGCCAGCATCCTTCTTGCCGTGGCAACCGTGATGAACGAGCTCGCCGGCTGACGCTCGGTTCACGACAGGCGGAGAAGGCAGAAGTTGTCTCGTCGTGGAATACAGGTACAATCCCCCTGATCCGCACCGGGAGGAAAGACCATGTTCAGTCTGATCCGCGCCATCATCATCGCCCTGGCGATGCTCACCGCGATGGTCCTCGTGTTTCTCGGCATCAGGGAGCTGCGCACCGGCCGGGGCAGGCACGGCCTGTTCGTCACGACCCTCCTGGCCGCGCTGGCCATCACGGGGTGCAGCACGCACACGAAGGTACGGTCCGCTGCGGACTCCCCGGACGTGGGAACCGAGCAGGCCGTGACGATCGATGCGCCGGTGACATCCGGGCGGATGGCCGAGCTGGCGAAGACGCCGCCGTGGGCCGACTTCAAGGCGCTGTGGATCAAGCTCGATCGAGTCAGACCCACCAAGGAAGGCGAGGAGGCGTTCGCAGGTGAGTACTACGGCTCCATCACGTACGAGGGGGCGCAGGGCTTGCGGGAGGAGCTCGTCGCGGCGATCGACGGCCTGAGGAAGCCGGGAACGAAGAAGCTCGTCGGATCCCTGGAGCTCGAGCTGCTCGAGACCATCTGCCAGAAGCGGATCAATTACCTGGAATACGGGTTCCAGTCCATGATGACGCGGATGATGCCGCCTCCGATGAGCACCGACCTGGAGGCCTCCATCCGCGACCTGGAGCGGCACATCGACGTCCTGGTGGAGCTCAGGGAGAGCGGAAAGCTGAGCAGCGACGAGTTCCAGACCGCACTGGCAATCGTCGAGGACGACGTCAAGGCGTACTCGGTCCTCGATGTGCTGAGCGAGAGCTACCTCGGCTACTATGTCCTGCCCTTCCACACGATCCTCGCGGAGAGGGCCGAAGCCGGCCTTTCGGTGAGCATGGCCGAGAGCGTCATCGCGGCCTTCGAGAAGGACTACGCCGCGTTCCAGGAAAAGGCCGGAACGGCACAGCAGGGAGCGGACACGAGCAAGGAGATCGCTGCCCAGTACGAGAAGGCGAAGGAGGCGATCGACGAGCTGAAGCTCGTCCTGCCGTTCCTCTCCGAGCTCGTTTCCGACCTGGAGAGTTGATGCGGCCGTACTTCGTCGTCGAGCTCACGCCCCGCTGCAACAACGACTGCACCTACTGCTACAACGTGTGGAAGCAGTGCGACTACCCGACGGGGGAGCTGTCCGGCCCGGATTTCGTGGACCTGCTCGACAGGCTTGTGGAGGAGACCGAGCCGGAGGGAATCACGCTCTCGGGAGGCGAGCCCCTCCTGCACCCGGACGTCTGCGACATCGCGTCCTTCCTCGCCAGGAGAAACATCCGGACGGGCATCGCGACGAACGGGATCCTGCTGGACGAGACCATGACAAGGAAGCTCGTCGACTCCGGGGTCGGCTACTTCGAGATATCCCTCGTCAGCACGGACGACGGTTCGTACGGCCGCCTGACGCGGGACGACCGGCTCGGCGAGGTCAGGAGGGCCATCCTGAACGTCAAGAAGCTCCGGGCGCGGCTGACCGTCTCGTTCGTCGCGACGCGGCTCAACATGTCCGACGTCGAGGACGTCATCGAGCTGTGCTTCGCCTTCTCGGTCGACGCGATCGCGTTGAACCGCTTCGTCCCCGGCGGCAGGGGCCTCGAGCACCGCTCGTCGCTGCAGCTGACGGACGAGGAGCTGAGGACCGTCCTGCGCAGGGCCGACGGCAAGAGCCGGGAGCACGGCATCCCCGTCAATGTCACGATACCGGTCGAGCCCTGCATCATCGATCACGAGCAGTACCCGGGCCTGAACTTCGGCACCTGCGTGTGCGGCACCGGGAAGTGGGTCGTCGATCCGGTCGGCAACCTGAGGACCTGCGAGCAGAACCCCGAGATCCTGGGCAGTCTCCTCGACAGCGGCTTCGGCGAGCTGTCGGCGCTCGAGGGTGCCGACGCCTTCAGGCGCGACCACCTGAAGCCGGAGTGCAACGGGTGCGACCTGCTGCACAGCTGTGGAGGCGGCTGCAGGTTCACGAGGAATACGCCGTCTCCGCGGAAAGAGTAGAAACTCAGACCTGGCTCTCCGAGAGCACGAAGTCCCTGTCGGGTGAAACGACGGAGAGGAGCTGGGAGAGCTTCGCGATGGTGGGGACGCTGCGACCCTGCTCGTACCTAGCGTAGGAGTTCCGGGACTTGGCCCCGAGCTTCATCGCGACCTCGGCAAGAGATAGCCCACTCCTCATCCTCTGTCGACGCAGGCAGAAGGACACGAGAGTGACCTCGTCATTCGAGCTCACCTCGAAGTAGTCTCCGCGTCCGGGGTGCACGTCCACGCGAAATCCCGGCCTGTCCACGAGTTCCACTATGGCATCAGCGATCATCTCGTAGGCATCCGACTTGGAACGTCCCTGGGTCACCACGTCCAGGACAGAAACCTCCACGGCCCAGTGCCGGCCGCTCCGGAACACGCTTCCCGCGAACCTGATCATCTCTTCCCTCCGGCCTTCTTCATGATGTCCCTGGCCGTGTACTCGTCGATCTCCGCGTGACGCGGCACGACCAGGGCGCGGCCATCTCGCGTCCAAACATCGTGCCTCCCACCATGCCGGTGGATCTTCCAGCCAAGCGCCCTCAACCTGGATTCTAACTCACGTCTCTTCACGTGGCCATGCCCCTGATAACCCCTATGCGTGTACAGACGGAGATCATTCCCTCGACGACCTCATCGGCCGCAGGAGCCTGAAAGTTTCCACTGGTGGACGTTCGAGCCCCGGCTGGCGCTCTCAAACGAACGCGGATAGACTGACCCGGCCATGACCGAGGCACGGGAAGCCATCGAGGCGCTGCTGGAACCATCGTCCGTGGCCGTCATCGGCGCGGGCACGGATCCCACCTCTCCGGGCGGGGCCATGTACCGCAGGCTGAGGCCGCTCTCCGTGCCCGTCTGGCCCGTGAACCCCCGGCTCGAGCGGATCGGCGACGAGCGCTGCTACCCCGACGTCGCCTCGCTGCCCTCGACGCCCGATCTCGCCGTGATCGCCACCAGGGCCGATCGCGTGGGCCCGGCTCTCGAGCAGTGCGGCAGGGCGGGCGTCAAGGTCGCGCTCTCGATCGCGGGAGGCTTTTCCGAGGTCGGTGACGAGGGACGCCGGCTCGAGGACGATCTGAAGCGCATCGTCGCGGAGACGGGCGTGCGGCTCCTCGGCCCCAACACGCTGGGCGTGTGCGCACCGCACACGGGGCTGGACACGATCTTCGTCAGGCATGAGGAGGGGATCTTCCTCGAGCCGGGCGACGTGGCATTCGTGACGCAGAGCGGCAGCGTGGGCGTCGAGGCGCTCGGCACGCTCGCCGGAAGCGGCACGGGTCTACGATTGTTCCTGGGCCTGGGCAACCAGGCGGACATCGACGCCGTGGACGTGCTCGACTACCTGGCAACCGACGAGGGCACGCGCGTGACAGCGCTTTACCTCGAGTCCATCCCGGACGGCAGGAGGCTCATGGAAGCCCTGCGCGCCCACGAGAGCGCCGGCCGCCCCGTGGTCGTGCTCAAGGTGGGCCGCACGGACAGGGGCAGCAAGGCCGCCGCGTCGCACACCGGCCGGCTCGCCGGATCGGCCGCGATCGCGGACGGCGCCCTCGCACAGGCCGGGGCGATCCGCGCGCGGGACGACGAGCACCTGCTGGACCTGTCCCGGGCGCTGTCGTTCTGCACGCCCTCGCCGTGCCGCGCGGTCGCCGTGGTCTCCGCCGCGGGAGGATACGCGGTCATGGGCACGGACATCGTCCTCGAGGACGGCGCCGTGCCCGCGCTCTCGATGGCCGACTTCTCGGACGAGACGAGAAAGAAGCTCGCCGAAGCCTGCCCGCCCTACGGATCCGTCGCAAACCCGATCGACATGACCGGCGTGGCGCACGACGCCATGTACGCGCAGGTCCTCGATGCGCTCCTGGGCGCGCCGGAGGTGGACTCGCTCGTGTGCTTCCTCTCCTGGGGGCCGCACGGCCTGACGGAGAAGACGATCGAGGCGCTGGAGCGCGCGGCCCGAGGACCGAAGCCGCTCGTGGTCCACGCCATGGCCGGACCGCGCACGGGCGAGCTCGTCCGGGACCTGACGCGGCGCAGGATCGCCGCCTACCCATCCATGCGCCGGGCCGTCGACGCCCTCAGGGGCGTGGCCGCCCGGGGCCGCCGCTAGGCCCTTCGACAGGCTCAGGACAACGGTGCGCCCGAGCCGAACGAGCGCACCGCGGCCACGGCCTTCTCCCAGCGCGCGACCACGCGGTTCCTCTGCTCGTCGTCCATGCTCGGCGCGAACCGGCGGTCCTGCTTCCACGAGCGGCGGATCGCGTCGAGGCCCTCGAACACGCCCGTGGCCAGGCCGGCCAGCAGCATGGATCCCAGCCCCGTGGTCTCGACGACCCGAGGCCGGACGATCGTGCGCTCGAGCACGTCCGCCTGGAACTGCATGAGGAGATCGTTGACGCACGCGCCGCCGTCGACGCGCATCGCGGCGAGCTCGCGGCCCGCGTCCTTCTCCATGGCGAGGGCGAGGTCGCGGATCTGCAGGGCCATTCCCTCGAGCACGGCCCGGGCGAGCTCCGCGCGGCCCGCGCCGCGCGTCAGGCCAAGGACCGCGCCGCGCGCGTGCGGATCCCAGTGCGGTGCGCCGAGACCGGCCAGGGCCGGGACGAAGACGACCTCGCTGAGCGGCTCGGCGCCGGCCGCCAGGGCCTCCACCTCGCCGGACGAGCCGATCACCTCGAGCGCGTCGCGCAGCCACTGGACCGCGGCGCCCGCGATGAAGCACGAGCCCTCGAGGGCGTAGGTGGTCTCGTCGCCGATGCGCCAGGCCACGGTGGTCAAGAGGCCCGCCTCGCTGGCGACGGCGGTGCCTCCCGTGTTCATCAGCATGAACGCCCCGGTGCCGTACGTGCATTTCGCGTCGCCGGGCTCGAAGCACGCCTGGCCGAAGAGCGCGGCCTGCTGGTCGCCGATCACGCCGGCCACGGGGATGCCGTCAGGCAGGAAGCCCAGGCCGCGCGTCGTGCCGTAGACGTGGGACGAGGGCAGGACCTCGGGCAGGACCTCGCACGGCACGTCGAGCGCCTCGAGCAGGTCGAGGTCCCACGTGCCGCTCCGCAGGTCGTACATGAGCGTGCGAGAGGCGTTCGAGGGATCCGTGGCGTGCACCTTCCCGCCCGTGAGCCTCCACACGAGGAAGGCGTCGATCGTGCCGAAGGCGATCGCGCCGGACGCGGCGCGGCCGCGCAGGCCGTCGACGTTGTCGAGGATCCACGCCGCCTTGGTGCCGGAGAAGTAGGGATCCAGGACCAGGCCGGTCCGCTCGCGGAAGAGCGGCTCGAGCCCCCTGCCCTTGAGTGCACCACACATGTCGGCCGTGCGCCGGCACTGCCAGACGATGGCCGGATGCACGGGCTGACCGCTCGTGCGGTCCCACAGCACGGTCGTCTCGCGCTGGTTCGTGATCCCGATCGCCGCGACGTCGCTTCCGGCGACGGACGCCTTCTCGAGCGCCCCCGTGACAGCCTCGCCCACGGAATCCCAGATCTGCGACGGGTCGTGCTCCACCCATCCCGGCCTGGGGTAGTGCTGCTCGAACTCCACGCCGACGCTGGCGACCACCATCATGGCCTCGTCGAGGAGCATGGCCGTGGAGCCGGTCGTGCCCTGATCGATCCCGAGAATGTACCGCATGCCCGATGCATACCACGCGCCACGGTGTTGTCCAGATGCACGTCAGGGAATACAATGAGCCAATGCTCCGGGGATGCACCCTTCTCGCCTGCCTGGCCGCCATCGGCCTCGCCTCGTGCGCGCAGAGCACGAGGCCGACGCTGGACGGCAGCGCCGATCCCGCTTCCGAGACCGGGGACGCGGCCGATGCCGCGGATGCACTCCCGGCGGATGCGGATTGCCCGCCGGGGCTCACCGACTGCGGCGGCACGTGCGTGGACACGAGCAGCGATCACGGCAACTGCGGCGCGTGCGGCAACGCGTGCGACGACGAGGAGGTGTGCGAGGACGGCGTCTGCTCCGACTGCGTCCCCGTCTCCGACACCGAGAGCTGCAACGGCATCGACGACAACTGCAACGGCGAGACGGACGAGGGGTTCCCGTGCCGGATGGGCGAGGAGACCACCTGCACGACCACGTGCGGATCCGAGGGCAGCGGGATGTGCGGCCTGGACTGCGAGATCCCGGATCCGGACTCGTGCGTGCCTCCCGTGGAGACGTGCAACGGTGCCGACGACGACTGCGACGACGCGTGCGACGACGGCTTCGACTGCTGCCGCGGCGGGCTGCTCGAGTGCACCACCACCTGCGGGACCACGGGTTCGATGACCTGCTCGCCCACCTGCACCCTCGGGGCCTGCGTCCCGCCCGCCGAGACGTGCAACGGCATCGACGACGACTGCAACGATGGCTGCGACGAGGGCTTCGACTGCTGCGCCGGCGATCCGGGCTCGTGCACCACCACCTGCGGTTCCACGGGCACCACCACCTGCACCACGTCCTGCGACTGGACCGGGACCTGCGCACCTCCCGCCGAGACGTGCAACGGCTCGGACGACGACTGCGACACCGTTCCCGACGACACCACGGGCTGCACCGTTCCCGTGTACCGGTTCTGGTGCCCCGGCGACCACCTCTACAAGAACGACGCCGTCACGCCCAGCGGCTGCACCCTGGAGGGAGGCGGCGGCCCGGTCTGGTACAACTACGCCACGGCGGTGTCCGGCTCGTCCTTCTCCACCACGGAGTTCTTCAAGCTGTACAACTCGTCATCCACGGACCACTTCTACTGCAGGGGCACGTCGGAGAGGGACTACGCCATCAGCATCGGCTA
>JAFDER010000654.1 GCA_019310245.1 Deltaproteobacteria bacterium | reverse complement strand
CCGAGGAAGCCGGCCGGATGTTCACGATCTTCAAGGGCGAGCGGCACCAGGTGGACCGGGCCCTCGACTTCCTCAGGGAGAACGAGGTGCAGACGATCCTGCCGGTCAAGAACCTCGTGTGGGACGAGGAGCTGTGCGTGCACTGCGGCGCCTGCGTGGGCCAGTGCCTCTCGAGTGCGTTCAACACCGAGGCGGAGTCGAGGCGCACCGTGTTCGACGCGGAGAAGTGCCTGGCCTGCGAGCTGTGCATCCCCGCCTGCTCCTACGGGGCGGTGGAGTCCATTGGCGATCACCTCGAGCGACTGGGAGAGCTGTGATGACAAAGACATACGAAGAGATCAACGAGAGGATCCGGAACAGGAAAGCCGTGGTGGTCACGGCCGAGGAGATGATCGACATCGTCGAGGAGAAGGGCTCGGCCGCGGCGGCGAGGGAGGTCGACGTGGTGACCACGGGGACGTTCGGTCCCATGTGCTCGAGCGGCGCGATGCTCAACGTCGGCCACACCACGCCCAGGATGAAGATCACGAGGGCCTGGCTGAACGACGTTCCGGCCTACTGCGGGCTCGCGGCCATCGACATGTACGTCGGCGCCACGGAGGTGCAGGAGGGCGATCCCCTCAACAAGGTGTTCCCGGGGGCGTTCGGCTACGGCGGGGCCCACGTGATCGAGGATCTCATCAGGGGAAAGGACGTGGTCCTGCGCGCGGAGGCCTACGGCACGGACTGCTACCCCCGGAAGAACCTGGAGACCTTGATCCGGCTCGAGGAGATGAACCAGGCCGTTCTCCTCAACCCCCGCAACGGCTACCAGAACTACAACGTGGCCGTGAACGCCTCGAAGCCCAAGCCCATCTACACGTACCTGGGAGTGCTCAGACCGAAGACGGCGAACGCGAACTACTGCAGCGCCGGACAGCTCTCGCCGCTGCTCAACGATCCGCACTACCGGACGATCGGCATCGGCACGCGGATCTTTCTGGGCGGCGGGGTCGGCTACGTCTACTTCCAGGGCACCCAGCACAATCCGGGAGTCACGCGAACCGAGGGAGGGATCCCGAAAGGAGGCGCGGGGACCATCGCGGTCACGGGAGATCTCAAGGCGATGAGCGCCGAGTACGTGCGAGCAGCCTCGATCACCGGATACGGGGTCTCGCTCACGGTGGGCATCGGGATCCCGATTCCAGTCCTGGACGAGCAGATGGCCCGCTTCACCGCGGTCAAGGACAGCGACATCGTCGCTCCGGTCATCGACTACGGCGAGAGCTATCCCAACAACACGGGCGCGCCGCTCGGACACGTGACGTACGCCGAGCTCAAGAGCGGCACGATCGAGGTAGGCGGAAAGAGGATCCGCACGGCCGGCCTCTCGAGCACCTCCAGGGCCAGGCAGATCGCCGAGGAGCTCAAGGAACGGATCGAGGAGGGATCGTTCCTCGTCGGCAAGCCCGTGGAGCTATTGCCGGGCGCGGAGTCGGGCGTGACGTTCAAGATGCTCGAGGACCGTCCCCCGCCGCGCAACGGCAGAGGAGCGGTGCCATGATCGTCTCTCGCCGGACCGATCCGGCTTGAAAATAGCTATCACAACGTATATCTATTACACTGTGCAGTCAGCCTGAAACGGCACGAGAAGGAGTCAACTGCGATGAAGAGGATGATACTGCTAGCAGGAGCGGCCATGGCGGCTTCCCTCGCGCTCGCCGGAGGCGGGTGCACGGACGATCCGAAGCCTGCCTTCGTGGAGGCCCAGTACACCGTGGACTACCTCTCCCGCTCCGACACGCGCCAGCGGGTGGGTGAGCTGAGCGACAACCTGGGTGAAGGCGATTTCTACGGCTTCTGCTCCGCCACGACGAGCTCGGGCGTGAAGACGATCAACATCCAGGTGGCCGACCCGGCCTCCTGGCCCACCGTGGACTGGATGGTGAAGTTCCACAGGCTCTCGTGGCCCGTGGACTCGACCGCCTCCGTGACCTGCGACCATATCGAGATCTTCGACGCAACCGTGGGCTCGTCCTCCATCCCGTGCGGCGGCGATGCCGCG
>JAFDER010000653.1 GCA_019310245.1 Deltaproteobacteria bacterium | reverse complement strand
GGAGGGGATCATGCTCACGTCGAGGGACGGGACGATCCTCGACGTCAACGACGCCTTCCTCGAGATGACCGGGTACGATCGAGGCGAGATCGTGGGAGGCAAGCCGTCCATCCTGCGCTCCGAGCACCACGACGACGCCTTCTACGGGCGGATGTGGGTGCAGCTCGAGAAGACGGGGCGCTGGTCGCAGGAGATCTGGAACCGGAGGAAGGAGGGCGACGCCGTCCCCTTCCTTCTGTCGATCAGCGCCATGAAGCGCCGGGACGGCAGGACGGACAAGTACATCGCCGTGTACAACGACATCACGGAGATCAAGAGGTCCCAGGCAAAGATCCGACACTCGGCGTACCATGACGCGCTGACGGGGCTGCCGAACCGCAGCCTGCTCACGGATCGCCTCGACATGGCCATCTCCAGCTCGAGACGGAGCGGTGAGAGATTCGCCCTGCTGTTCATCGACCTGGACCGGTTCAAGAACATCAACGACAGCCTGGGACACTTCGTGGGCGACAAGGTCCTCAAGGCCGTGGCGACGATCCTCGGCGAGAGCCAGAGACAGGGTGACACGGTCGCGCGCTGGGGCGGGGACGAGTTCGTGATGCTCATCTCGAGGATCCGCAAGCCCGAGGAGGCCTCGATCGTGGCCCGGCGGATCCTCGAGGCGTTCAACAAGCCCCTGCGCATCGACGAGCACCACATCCTCGTCACCCCGTCGATCGGGATCAGCCTCTATCCCGGTGACGGCGACACCTGCTCGGCCCTGCTCCGGAATGCCGACCTGTCGCTCTACAAGGCGAAGGAGCAGGGCAAGGGCAGCTTCAGGTTCTTCCGTGCGGAGTACGAGAAGGACTCACTGGACCGGCTGCAGCTCGAGATGGAGCTGAGAAGGGCCATCGAGGAGCAGCAGTTCGTGGTCTACTTCCAGCCCCAGGTGCGCATCAGTACAGGCGAGGTGTTCGGCGCCGAGGCCCTGGTCAGGTGGAAGCATCCCGACAGGGGCCTGCTGCCGCCCGGGGCCTTCATCCCGATCGCCGAGGAGACGGGGCTCATCATCCCGATCGGCGAGATTGTCCTCAGGCAGGCCTGCACCCAGTGGAAGAGGTGGGTCCAGGAGCGCACCATCTCGAACGAGAGGCTGGCGGTCAACATCTCCGGTGTGCAGTTCGCCCAGCCGGACTTCATCGACCGGATCTCCTCGATCCTCAAGGAGGTGAAGCTGGACCCGCGCCTGCTCGAGTTCGAGATCACCGAGAGCATCCTGGTCTCGGGATCGGAGCAGGCGATCGACAAGATCCACACGCTCCAGGACTGGGGCATGACGGTGAGCCTCGACGACTTCGGGACGGGCTACTCGTCCCTGAGCTACCTGAGCGGGATCCGGTTCGACTCGCTGAAGATCGACAGGCAGTTCATCGTGAACATCCCCGAGAACGATGACAACGCGGCCATCACGTCGGCCATCATCGCAATGGCCGACCGCCTCGACATCGACGTCATCGCGGAGGGCGTGGAGAAGAAGCGTCAGGTGGACTATCTCTGGAGGCAGGGGTGCGACAGGATCCAGGGCTTCCTCCACAGCAGGCCCGTTCCGGCGGAGCAGTTCGTGAAGCTCAAGAACGCGGCCCCCGTCTGGCTCAGGAAAACAGGATAGGCTCTCTCCGCGCCCGAGACACGAGCCAGACAAGGAAGCGAGGAGAGGGGCGAGGGAGCGTGCTAGAGGCACGTGACCGAGCCACGCGTCGATGATGACGCCGCATGGCGAAGTGTATCGGGTGCGGAGCTAGATGCAGCAGATGGTGACGGAGATGATGTCGTGGCAGCCGAAGTCCTCGCAGTCCGTGTACCCGTTGTCGTCGTTGTCGATGCCGTCCGAACACAGGGCGTCGGTCACCTCGGCGTTGCACACGGTGACGTCGGCGTTGCGGTTGCAGCTGTAGACCGCACAGTCCTGGCGGGTGTCTCCGTCGTTGTCGACCCCGTCGGAGCACTCGGCGTCCGTGTCCTCGCGATCGTCGCAGATCCCGTCGGACAGGCAGGGCGCGTT
>JAFDER010000181.1 GCA_019310245.1 Deltaproteobacteria bacterium | reverse complement strand
CGGCATCGCGGCGGAGATCCAGCCCTCCTGGCCGGAGCCCTACATGAACCTGGGCGCCGTGATGACCCGCATGGGGGCCGCCCGGGAGGCGGTGCAGGTCCTCGAGAAGGCGCTCACGCTCGCACCGGGCGACCCCGGCGTGCTCAACAACCTGGGCATCGCCTACTCGCGCATGCTCGAGCTGGGCAAGGCCGAGGAGTTCCTGCGCACCGCCGTGGAGGCCGACCCCGACCTCGCGAGCGCCCACTCGCAGCTCGGCCGGGTCCTGCGGCTCGCGGGCAAGCTGACCGAGTCGCTCGAGGCCCACGACCGGGCCGTCGCCCTCGTGCCGGACAGGGCCCGGTTCCACGCCCGCCGCGCGCGCACCCTCCTCGAGCTCGGCAAGAAGAAGGAGGCCAATGCGACCCTCGACGCGGCCGAGAAGCTCGACCCGGACGATCCGACCACCGTGCTCGTGAGCGGCATCGCGCTTCTCGCGAAGAAGAAGACGCACCTGCAGGCCGTCGAGACGCTGCGCCGCGCCGTGGACCTCGACCCGGCCGGCGCGGAGGCGCACGCCATGCTCGCACTCGCTCTGGTCAAGACGAACAGCAGCGAGGAGGCGAGAGGGCACATCGAGACCGCTCTCGACCTCGATCCCTATCTCGAGAAGCTGGACTGGGTCGCGAAGCTCGTCAAGAAGCTGGGGTAGGTGGTGCGCCTCGCCCTCATCCTGTTCATGTGGCTCGGGTCCTGCTCCCGCACCTCGCCGCCCCCCGGGCCCCCTCCCGTGCCGGACTCGGTACAGGGCCGCGCCCTCGGCGTTCGCGGCGCCGAGATCGGCTGGCGCGACCGCTCGGACGGCGCCTCCTGGTTCCATGTCGAGCGCCGGATCGGGCAGGACTTCGTCCAGGTCGGAGTCCGACCGCCCGGCACCACGCTGTGGCAGGAGTGGGGGCTCTCGCCAGGCACCGAGTACACGTACCGCATCAGGGCCGCAAACGAGGCCGGCGCCTCGCCGCCGACGGAACCCCTCGCCATCCGGACGCGGCACACCGTGCTGCCCGAGCCCCGCGTCACGCTCCTCGATCCCCGCGCCGTCAGCCCGGGCGCCACGCTCTTCAACGTCGAGGACCCCGACGACGTGCAATCGGTCTCGGTCATCATGGCCGTGGACGCCTCCGGCACCGTGCTGTGGCACTTCGAGCACGAGGGCCAGTTCGTCTCCGAGACGGATCTCTTCCCGAACGGCGACGTGCTCGCGCAGGTGGGTCCCAGGATCGCGAGGCGCAACCGCTCGGGAGACCTCGTCGACTACTACGACGAGTTCTACGTGCACCACGACGTGGACGTGCTTCCCTGGGGCAGCCTCATGACCATCACGTCGATCGAGCTGCAGAAGAAGGTGGACCCGCCGGACTGGTTCTCGAGGGACTGGGTCATCGAGATCGACACGGAGACGCGGCTCCTGCCCACCATCCTGCACCTCGAGTTCCTGATCCCGGAGATGGAGTACTGCAACGCCTGCATCGTCCAGAACGTCACGGGAGGCCAGGACTGGATCCACGCCAACAGCGTCGACTACGACCTCGTGGACGAGGCGGTCTACGTCTCGGTGCGCAACCTCAACCGGATCTACAAGATCAGCTGGCCCGAGGGCGAGGTGGAGTGGATCATGGGCGACGGAGGCGACTTCGGCCAGGGACTCTTCGTCCACCAGCACAACCCCGTGAGGCTCTCGCCCGGCCGGATGCTCGTCTTCGACAACGGCCTGCACGGCGATCCCTTCGCTCCCTCGCGCAGCCGCGTCATCGAGCTCGAGTACGACCCGTCGATCCCGGACGCCCGGATCGTCTGGGAATACTCCGGCCCCCCGGCCTTCTACTGCGAGGCGCAGGGCGACGCCTCCCGCCTCCCGAACGGCAACACGCTCGTGGTGGACGGCTTCAACGGGCACATCGTCGAGGTCACGAGCGCCGGGCAGCCCGTGTGGGAGCTGCAGATGCCGGGGCACTACTACATCTACAAGGCCCACCGAATAGAGAACTTTCCCTGACCGGGAAGGCACAGTGGTAGCAGTGCCCCTCGCTTGAATTGATCGTATAATATGCAGGCTCGCAAACAGCTCGACGGAGGTCGGTAGATGCACTTCAGCAGAATCACAGCGATCCTGGCAGCGACAGGCATCCTCGCCGCGTGCTCGCCCAAGGACCCCGGCTACGTGGTGCCGGACGGCGACACGTTCATCGACATCATCTCCGATGCCGACGCGGTGACGGACACTGACGCCGACATCCCGTTCGCCTGCACGCCGGGCGAGTGGGGCTGCTTCGGCAACATCTACTACCAGTGCGCCGACGACGGCTTCACGCGCATCAACGAGACCGTGTGCGATCACGTGTGCGACGAGGATCTCGGTTGCGTGCTCTGCCACCCGGGCGAGCGCGAGTGCGTGGGCAACGTGTCGATGATCTGCTCGCCCGACGGCACCTACTGGTACGAGGGCCGCGACTGCGACGAGTGGGAATCGGTCTGCGGCGGGGACGGCTACTGCTCCGACGCCTGCGGCGAGGCCGAGAAGACGAACTCGTACGTGGGCTGCGAGTACTGGCCCGTTCCGCTCGCCAACACGACCGAGCTGGACTCCGCCTCGTTCGACTACCGCGTCGTGGTGGGCAATCCCAGCGAGGCGATCGTCAACGTGACCGTGACGCGCGCGGGCGCCGAGGTCGCCAGCGAGTCCATCGACCCGGGACAGCTCGCGGAGATCTCCCTGCCCTGGATCGACGGACAATCCTTCGCCATCGGCGGCGACGACTGGAGCTCCGTCGCAACCGCGAACGGCGCCTACAGGCTCACATCGGACAGGCCCGTCACCGTCGCGCAGTTCAACCCCTTCGAGTACAACGCCGGCGGGATCTTCTCCTACACGAACGACGCCACACTGCTCCTGCCCGAGCACGTGCTCACGGGCGACTACGTCGGCCTGACCTACGTCCCGTTCAGCCGGGCCACGGGCAGCCCGGGGCCCTTCCCCCCGAACTTCTACAAATTTCCCGACTACATCGCCATCGTGGGCGTCAAGCCCGAACCCACGAACGTGGAGGTCTGGGTGGCGGGCAACACCGCGGGCGAGGCCGGCGGCCGCTTCGGCGACACGGCCCGAGGCGGTCTCATCACCTTCACGCTGCAGCAGGGCGAGGTGGTCCACATCGCCGCGGACGTGCCTCCCGACTGCCTCCCGGGCCGCCCCGGCTTCTTCCACGAGGACGAGGGCATGGGCAGCTACATGGACACGTGCCGAGAGATCGACTTCGACATGACGGGATCGAGGATCTTGGCCGACCAGCCCGTGGCCGTGTTCGGCGGCCACGTGTGCGCCTACGTCCCCTACACGGCGCAGGCCTGCGACCACCTCGAGGTCCAGCTCTCGCCCATCCAGACCTGGGGCCTGAGCTACATCACGGCGCCCATGCGCGACGCGGGCACGACCTACCCCAACCTCGTGCGGGTCGTCGCGGCCTTCGACGGCACGAACGTCACCGTGGATCCCCCGCAGGACGGCGTCTCCACGTTCACGCTCAACGAGTACGGCATGCAGGAGTTCTTCGCCTCCGGCCCGTTCAAGATCACGGGCTCGCGTGCCATCCAGGTGGGCCAGTACCTGCTCGGCCAGCACTACCCCGAGCCCGACGCCTCCCGCGGCGACCCGGCCATGACGATCCTCGTGCCCTCGGAGCAGTACCGCGAGGACTACACGTTCGTGACGCCCTCCTCCTACAACTCCACCACGAACGGCCAGAGCTACGTCATGATCGTGCGCCCGCCCGGGCTCGACCTCGTCCTCGACGGCTCCACGCTCTCGATCACCTGGCAGTCCGTCGGCGGCATGGAGATCGGCACCGTCCCGGTCGAGGGCGGCACCCACGTGATCACGGCCACCGACGCCTTCGGCATGATCACCTTCGGCATGGGCTCGTTCACCTCCTACACCTACCCCGCCGGCCTCAACCTCGAGCAGATCACCGTCATCATCTGACCGGCGCGCTGCGGCTGATGCGGACATCACGAACGGGACGGGCGGGCGCGGCACTTCTCGCCTGTGCCCTGATGATCGTGAGCGACGCGGTGGCCGCGCCGCCCACGTGGCCCTCGGCCTACGTGGTCTGGCAGGACCCCTTCGAGGGATCCGGCATCCACGACATGTGGGAGGACCATGGCGACGGGAGGATCTCCGTGGGATCGTCGGCCGCGCGAAACGGCTCGGGCGGTCTGGAGGTGGACGTCTCGGGAGAGGACCAGAGCTACCTGCAGAGATACAACCTGACCGGGTGGCCTCACCTGGAGTTCCCCAGGGACACGTACTTCAGCTTCTCCTTCCACCCGAACGGCGTCTCCATCCCGGACGGCCAGAGCGTGAGCCTCCTGCGAATGCGCGACGGAGACTGGAACGTCATGGCCGGCATCAGGCTCGTGCAGGAGGCCGGCGCGTACGCCGTCGCCCTCGAGCTCCCCGACGGATCCACGGACGCCGAGATGCTCACCGTCACCGACGGCTGGCACACCATCGTGCTCGGCTGCAGGATGCACGACTGGATCGGCCTGTGGGTGGACGACGACCAGGAGCGCGTGGTCGAGGGCGTGAGCCACGAGGCCGACTTCGTGCAGGTGCTTCTCCTGGGAAAGGCCGACGGCACGTGGAGCGGCGGCACGCCCTCGGGCACGCTTTACATGGACGACGCCGCGCTGCTCTTCGCCGCGTACACCGACCTGTGGGTGGACGCCGGATCGGGGAGCGATCTGAACGAGGGCGACGCGCCCGACGTGCCGCTCGCCACGCTCTCGGCCGCCGCGGTCCTCACCTCGCCGGGCACAACGATCCACGTCGCGCCGGGCGACTACCGCGAGTCGCTGGTCATGCCCGTGGATGGTGAACAGGACGCACCCATCCGCATCGAGGCCACCTCGGGCAGGAACACGGTCCGGATCATGGGTTCGCACGCGGCCGACGAGGTCGCGTGGACCCGGCTCACCGACCCGGACGAGATCGACCTGCCCTCCTCGGTGGACGTCACGAGCGATACCATCTGGAAGGCAAACGTCTCGGCCTGGGGGCTCGAGGAGGCGCCGCGCTTCGTGCTGCGCACCCTGCCGGACGGCACCCTGGAGCGGCTCCCGCACGCCCGGGAGCCCGACTGGCACGTGGAGACCGAGTGGAAGCACCACGAGCTGTGGTGGACGGCCGAGGGAGGCTCCGCCGTCACCACCTGCGACCCGGCTGCGGACCCGGACTGCGACCGGGACGAGAGATCCGACGACACGCTCATCGACATGAACGACGACACCTCACCGCCCGGCGTGGAGCCGGGGAGCCTGGGCGACGTGACGGGCGCCATCATGTTCGTCAAGGACAACTGGTCCGGGCACTACACGTTCAAGCGGCGCGTCTCCGCCACCCCGTCGACCGGCCGGGTGACCCTCGAAGCCTTGCCCGAGGCCTACACCACGGGATGCTGGTTCGATCACGACCCCTCGAACCCCGCCCTGGGATGGCACTCGAAGTACTTCCTCGAGGGCCTGCCGAAGTTCATGGACACCCCTGGCGAGTGGGTCTTCGACGCGGCAACACAGACGCTCTACGTCTGGAGCCCCGACGGAGGGTCCCCCGACACGCTCGGCGTGGAGATCTCGGCCCGAGAGACGGGCGTCACGCTCTCGCACCGCTCGCACATCGAGCTGGTGGACCTCGACGTCCTGCTCTTCGAGCACGAGGACATCCGCATCTCGAACTCCGGCTCCGAGGACGACCGCTCGCACTCGATCCTGCTCGCCGGCCTCGACCTGGGCTGGTCCACGCGCGGCCTGCACCTCGCGCACGGCCCGGAGCCCTCCACGCCGGAGGGCAGCCAGATCCGCCACCTGACCCTGCGCGACTCGTCCATCCATGACATGGAGAGCCTCGCCATCTTTCACTGGGGCGGATCGGGCGAGGACTTCGTCAGGCCCGGCATCACGGACGTGATGATCTGGCACAACGAGCTGTGGAACATCGGCTTCCGCGACAACGAGCAGGGCGCCGTGGGCATGAGCTTCGGCTTCGCCGACCACATGCTCTTCGAGGGCAACCACGTGCACCACATCGCCCACAACGGCGTGCACTTCTCGCGCGGCAAGACGAGCTCGGACCGCACCTTCGACATCCCGGCAGAGGACATCCTCACCGGAGACATCCTCGTGCGCGGAAACCTCTTCGAGCAGTGCGTCCAGAACGCAACCGACGCCGGCGGCCTCAAGTTCTGGGGAGCCAACTCGAACCGCACCCACGTGTTCCGCGACGTGCTCGTCACGCAGAACGTCTCGCGCAACAACATCGGATGGGCGTGGGTCTCCGAGACCCGGGACAACTGGACCTACCACGGCAAGGGAGGCATGGGCTACTACATCGACTACGCATCGGGCATCCACTTCTTCCGCAACATCGCCTACTCCAACGGCCTGGCCGGCTTCATGGCGAGCGGCTCGTGGATGGACAACAGCGTGGTCCTGGCCAACAACACCATCGCCGACAGCCCCCTCGGCTACACCATGGGCGTGCGCAACCCCTTCTCGGACTCCGCCGTGGGCCTCGACGTCATCAACACGATCTTCCTGCATCTCGACCGGTTCGCCTTCTCCTTCGGCGACGAGCGCATCGTCGAGGGCAACGCCTCCATCGACCACGACCTCTTCCACCTCTGCGGGTTCGAGGACTGGCCCTCGCACACCCCGGGCATCATGGCCGGGCACGTGGACTCCACGGGCTACCGCGAGCTGCCCACCCTCGACGAGGTGCGGGCACTCGGATTCGAGGAATCCGGC
>JAFDER010000180.1 GCA_019310245.1 Deltaproteobacteria bacterium | reverse complement strand
GACGGAGGCGTCCGAGCAGAAGCCCGGTTCGTCGAAGCACCAGCCCTCCACGCAGAAGCCCTCGCACTCCCCGCTCACCTGGCACCTGCGCCTCACGCAGTGACCGTCGGCGCCTGGCTTGACGTAGCACATGATATCCCTCGACGCGCACTGGTCGTCGTCCATGCACGAGCCCAGGGACTCGAGGCAGTGAAGCTCGTTGACGCAGATCTCCCCCGCGTGGCAGTTGGACGTCTCGCACGTCGCCCTCGGGTACACGCTCAGCGAGCACCCGTGCGTGCCCGTGCAGGGAGGCGAGCCCGGAGTCAGGCACACGATGGTGGCCGAGCCGCATCCCTGCTCGGCCCAGCACCCCTTGACCTTCTCCTCGACCACGGGCTTCTTCACCTGCTTCGGCCCGGACGAGCAGGCATGCGGCACCGCGCAGGCAAGAGCCAACAGGATCCATCCCCGCACCATGTCCCCAGTCTACCACACCTGCGCTTGTCGCTCCGCCTCCCCGGGGCTACACTCCACGGATGGCTCCAGCCAGGTCGATCCCCGCCCTTGCAGCGCTCCTCGTCCTCTCGTGCAGCGGCGGGAAGACGAGCGCCGATGCCCTGGAGGAGAGAGTCGATGTGGAGGAGGAGGCGGTCCTCGACGCCCCCGCCGAGGACGTGACGGCCGAGGAGGCCCCGCCCCCGCCCCCGTGCATCGAGCGCGGCGACACGTGCCTGGACGCCGCCTGTCACGCCCCCCCGTTCGACATCACGTGCCTCGGCGGCTGGATCCTCGACGGGGCCGGCCACCCGATTCCCGGCCAGGGGGTCGTCGCCTGCGTGGACGGCATCTGCTATCGCACCGACATCTACGAGGACGGCTGGTTCGCCGCGAACCTGCCCGGCACGCCCACCGATGACGTCAAGCTCTCGTTCCCGGGCACGGAATCCCGTCTCAGGCCGTTCTGCCGGTTCAACGTCCTGTGCGACGGAGCGGTCAGCGCCTGCCACAGGTTCGTGCTCAGATCGGGCCCCACGAGCGGAGCGGCCGTGCCGGAGGGCACCCTCGTCGATGACCTGTCCATCGCGGCCGGGGACACGGGAGCCATCGTGCTGCCAGCCGGCTCCGAGATCGAGATCCCGTTCGAGGCCGAGCGGTGGATGGCCCTCACCCGGTACCCCCTCTCGGAGCACGTCCCGTGCTTCCTGGACCCGGAGGACCCCCCATTGGCCCTCTATGCCGTCACACCCCTTGCCACCTACGTGTTCGAGCCCGGCACCACCACGACGAGCCCGGCAGCCCTTGACCTGCCGAACGCGACGGGCCTCGCCCCGGGCACGGACGTCGACATCCATGTTCTGGGAGGATCCTACCTGACGCACGTCGACCTTCTCGAGGGGGAGTGGGAGGTGATGGCAGCCGCGCGCGTCTCCACCGACGGCACCCGGATCCAGACCCTGCCGGGCGAGGGAATCGCCTACCTCTCGTGGTTCGGGATCTACCCTCACTGAATTCCCGGAGCTTGACTTCTTACAGTCCGGCTGAAATATCTACACTGTGGAGGAGACACATGACTGAGCTTCGCGCAGCCGTCCTGCCGGGCCTCCTGCTCTTTGCCTTCGGGTGCAATCAGGGCAACGACTCCGACCCGGACGCGAGCGACGACACCGCCACGGAAGCCACCATCGACGTCGAGCAGGAGGGAGATCCCGAGCCCGAGATGGTCGACGACCCCGAGCCCGAGGTCCCGTTCGATCCCGCCGCGCCCTTCGCGCTCCTCGAGCTCTACACTTCGGAAGGTTGAAGCTCCTGCCCGACCGCGGACGCGGTCCTCAACAGCTTCGTCACCGCCAACATGATGTCCGGAGAGCGTGTCTACCCCATCGCCTGGCACGTGGACTACTGGAACTACCTCGGATGGTACGACGGGTTCTCCCACCCGTGGATCTCGGACCGGCAGAGGCACTACTCGTCGGTCCTGGGCCTGTCCACGATCGCCACGCCGACCCTCTACGTCAACGTCACTGACGTCAGCGCGTTCGGCACGGGTCCCGCGTCCACGGCCATCGCCGCGCGCATGGCCGTGGAGGTCACCGTCTCGACCACGCTCTGGCTCGTCTCCACTCCGGACGCCTCGCCCCTCACCGTCGCCTACGACGTGCTCGACGCTCCGACCGGCTCCCAGCTCATGATCGTGCTCGTCGAGCGGGACCTTTCGACGTCGGTCACCGCCGGCGAGAACATGGGCCGCACGCTGACGCACGAGAACGTGGCCCGCACCTGGATCCAGGCGCCCGACATGTCCGGCCAGGTCGATCTGACCGTCCCGGACGACGTGGTGCGCGAGAGCTCGTCGCTCATCGGCTTCGTCCAGGACTGGTCCACGCTCCACATCTCCGGCGCCACGGCCATCCATCTCGTCGAGTAACCTCGCACTTGCATCCACGACGGATTTCGGCGATACGTGAGCGCGTGAGGCCGTACCTCCTCATCTTCCTCGCACTCGCCTCTTGCGCACGCAAGCCGGTCGAGCAGGATGCCGTCACCCTCTTCATCGTCCCAACGCGGGCGGCCGCCTCCGACCCGAGGCCTGATCAGGTGAACGAGCCGGTACCGGAGCCCGCGCCCGATCCCCCCGCCGAACCGGCCGGACCCGTCGTCCCGGTCGAGAACCAGGAGAAGAACGTACCGCCCGACGCCGCCTCTGCAGAGGAGGGAGCCCGGCTCCTCTTCGAGGCCATCAAGAAGGACGATCCCGCCCTGGCGGAGGAGTTCTTCTTCCCGGCCGCGGCCTTCGACCTCGTCAAGAACATGGACGATGCGTCCAACTACCACCGCAAGCTCGAGACCTACTACGAGGAGGACGTCCACGCAGAGCACGGCCGCTACTTCGGGGTCAAGGCCATGGAGTTCGACTCGTTCGAGCTGGGCGGCTGCACGTGGAAGGAGCCGCTGACCCAGGGCAACAAGCTTCCCTACTGGTCCTGCAGGAACAGCCGCATCATCGTCAGGACCGGAACCAAGAAGTTCGACTACCGCATCCGCGCCCTGATCAACTGGGGCTCGAAATGGTACGTCATCCACCTCGGTCCGATCCGCTCCTGATCGCGGGACGCCGAACGGCAGTTCACTCCGCGAGGATCACGTGGCCGAAGTACGGCTCGAACCGCTCCGAGCGGTACGATGCGACGTCCGGCGGGGAGGTGACGTTCCAGACGATCTCCAGATCCGCGGTCACCTCTCGGAGCACCACGTCCAGATCGGGCTGGATGTAGCAGTAGTGAATGAGGGTGTTGCCGTTTGGCAGCCGATCCGCCTCGCTGCGACTGAAGGCGAAGATTTCCGGGTCCGTGTACTCCCAGACCACTTCCGCCCGGTCGGGCCGTCCCCCCACGTCGAAGGTCAGGGCGAACTGGAGAACCCGTGAGAACGTCCGCGCCTCCAGACCATCATGCGTGGCCTCGGAAGAGCGCAGACCGTTGTCGAAGAGCAGGATCGAGCCGTCGGGCAGGATCTCGGGGGCGTGCTGGCGGAGGAAGTGGTCCGAGGGATCCATCGCGAAGTCCCCGTCTCGCCCGAGGACCCACTCGATCTCTCCCGTGTCGCGATCGACCTTGAACAGCGCGTCCTGGTTGCGTGATGACAGGAGCACTGCACGTTCTCCGGGAACGGGCTCGATGGCGTTCAGGTGGGCCCAGCCCACGTAGTCCATCCGCGGCGTCCAGTGGTCGCAGATCCACCACTCCCACACGATCTCGTGCGTCGCCATGTCCATCTCCACGGCCGTGTGCTCCACGCCGCCATATGGACACGTCGCCGAGCCGTGGCCCAGGAAGAGCATGTGATCACCGGCGAAGGGAGAGAAGCGCATGTCGTGGTGCGAGCGGTTGTCGAGCTTCCAGAGCACCTCGCCCTCCCAGCTGGCGATCTGCGAGTCGCCGCGCAGGTTCCCGAGCAGCACTCCCTGCGCGACCGGCATCACCTCCGCCTCCGGAGACTCGTATTCCACGCCGGCCGCGAGGTACCATCGATAGCGCCCGTGTGCGTCGATGGCAACGATGGTGGCGTCGCCGACGACGCCCATCTCGGCCACCGACAGCATCGTCCACCCTGCCTGCATGCGCGGCGCGTCCACCACGTCCACGCTCAGCACCGGCAGACCCGGAGGCAGGGGACCCACGTCCTCGCATGTTGCCGTCGCCAAGCCGACGAGCCCGGCGCGGTCCGGGTGGGCGGTCACCGTGCACGAGAGGCCCGCGATCAGGCCCATCACGAACACCTCGTGCGTCAGCGTCGCTCGTTCACCCCGGAAGGCCCTCGTGTACTCGTCCCCGCAGTCCACGAGCAGCTCGGTGAGCACCTCGGAGCTGGTGCTCCAGGAAACGTAGAACGACAGCGCGTTCCTGGGATTCTCCGTGATGACGAGATCGGAGACGGTGACGGGCGCATCCGGCCACACGTCCGCGGGCTCCTCCACGTGATCATCCACGGGGTCAGCCACCAGGTCCACCACCGTCCAGTCCGATGCCCCGTCGGCGGGAGATCCAGGGTTCTCCCCGCTGCAGGCCGCCGCGATCAGGACGGCGGCTGCTGGTGCGAGGAGCTGTGTGGCGCGCATGGACATTCTTCCTGCCATCAGGAGTGTAGGGCCCACGGAGAGCCCGTTCAAGGATATGCCAGGAAATCCCTCCCGGACACCGGGCGTCCCGGCTATAATGAGGCAAGGGGTGAATGCAGATGCGAAACGCGGACAGGCTCGTGATCATTCTCGCCGGACTGTCGCTCGTCGCGCCCGGCGCGGGCTGCGCCACGGGGACGCAGGTCGAGGGAGATACCACGAACGACGCGCCCGGGGACGTGCTGGATGCGGCCGAGGCAGACGTTCCCGTCGACGCGACGGGAGATCCCGATGTCGACGTCTCAAGCGATCCCGGAGATGCGCCCGTGGATACGCCGCTGGACGCAGAAGAGGATGCGGCGACGGACTCGACGCCGGACTCCGTGGACGACCCCATCCCCGACCCGCCCGATGATACGCTCACGGAGTTCTCCTCAACGTGCGGTGACGGCGTCGTGGATACGGGTGAGACGTGCGACGCGGGCGTCTCGCCGATGGTGACGCCTGGAGGCGAGGGCACCACCTGCCGGACCATGTACGACTGCACTCTCGCCGCCCGCATCTGCAGCAGCGCGGGGATCTGCCAGGACGGCGGCCTCGGCGACGCGTGCTCGAGCGACGCCGACTGCGCCCCGTCAACCGCGGGATGCATCAGCGGCACCTGCAGGGCCACGCGCTGTCCGGTCTCGACAGGCACGGAGATCTGCGACGGCATCGACAACGACTGCGACGGCACGGTCGACGAGGGATGTACGGTCTCGTGCATCCGCAACGACCGTCCGATCATCGACCGGATCGACGCCTGCAGGAGGGACTGCACGACGGCCGCCGACAGGCTCTTCGTGCCCTGCGGAGCGGTCTACACGATGAGCGGGATCCACGACTACGACGGACTCGTCACGATCGACGGCTGGATCGTCGTCCCCGTCCTGTCCGGAGGCACGGGCGGCAGCCTGGAGATCCGCGGCACGAACGTGGTCGTCAATGGCACCATCGACTGCACGGCCGCGGGACATCCGCAGGCCGCCGGTCCTGGAGGCAGCTCGAACGGGAACGGCGGGAGCTACGGCGGGCTGGGCGGCATCTCCGGCCACGGCACGGGCGACCCACTCGGGCCGACCTACGGCACCCGGGACACGCGCGTCATCGCCATGGGATCGGGCGGCGGGCCTTCGGCCGGCTACGGCGGAGGGAGCGGCGGCGGGAACGGCGGAGGCGCCGTCCACCTGGCCGGTGCCAACGTGGAGGTCAACGGAACCATCGTCTGCGACGGGGGGGACGCCACGGCCTCCACGGACTGGGCGGCGGGAGGCGGCTCGGGCGGCGGGATCCTGGTCGTGGCGACCGCCTCGCTCACGCTCAGCGGCTCGTGCTCGGTCCAGGGAGGCGACGGGATCGTGGGAACCTGGTCTGGCGCGGGAGGAAGTGGCGGGAGAATCAAGCTCTTCTCGGACGGAACAGCCTCCAGCCCGGGCTCGGTGAACGTCTCAGGCGGCTCCTGTGGGGGAGGCTCCCGGCCGGGCGAGGACGGCGCAGCCGGCACGGCCTTCCGGAACTTCTGAAAAGCCGTCATGACGGGCTCATGCAATGAAACGGGGGATAGAATTGATCCTTGACTCGTTTCCTGTATTCTTTGCATGAGTGCCCGAGACATCGTGCCAAGGAAGAAAACATGAGGAAATTCACGAGATCCGGCCTGTTGCTGGGTGCTCTCACCCTCCTCGCTGCCGGCTGCGCCGACGCCGGTTGCCCCGCCGGGTTCATCGACTGCTTTGGCATCTGTGCAGATGTCATCAATGATCCGGACAACTGCGGGGGGTGCGGCCTGCAGTGCAGCCCGGGCCACGTGTGCACGAGCGGCGCGTGCTCGCTCACCTGCCCCGACGGGATGACCGAGTGCGACGGCGTGTGCCGCGACCTGATGACGGACTTCTACAACTGCGGCATGTGCGCGCTCACCTGCGCGGCGGGGTTCGTGTGCATAGACGGGTCCTGCGCGCCCGACTGCCCCGAGGGCTACACGAACTGCTCGGGCGTGTGCAAGAACCTCACGAACGATCCCTCCAACTGCGGCGCGTGCGGCACCGCCTGCGCCGCGGGCGAGGTCTGCATGACCGGCGCCTGCTCCTTCACGTGCCCGTCCCCCTACGTGGACTGCTCGGGCTCGTGCGCCGACCTGGACACGGACCACATGAACTGCGGCGCCTGCGGCACCGCCTGCCTCTCCGGGCAGGTGTGCAGCGCGG
>JAFDER010000179.1 GCA_019310245.1 Deltaproteobacteria bacterium | reverse complement strand
GCGCCACCGGCGCCGTGGGCGTGGCCCAGGCCTGCCTGGATCTGACGATCCAGTACGCCAACGAGCGCAAGGCCTTTGGCAAGGAGATCGGCAAGTTCCAGATGATCCAGGAGATGATCGCGCAGATGGCAGTCGAGATCGAGGCCTCCCGCCTCATGGTCTACAGGGCGGCCTGGCAGAAGGACCAGGGGCAGCTCGGCAACACGCTCGAGACGTCCATGGCCAAGTTCTTCGCCGGGGAGACGGCGCAGAAGGCCTCGCACTGCTGCATGAAGGTCCTGGGCTCGATGGGCTACTCCACCGAGTTCTCCGCCGCGAGGTACTACCGCGACGCGGTGCTCTACCAGATCGTGGAGGGCACGGCCAACATCCAGAAGATGATCATCGCCAACGATGCGCTGGGCTACCGCAAGGCCAACCGCTAGGAGAGCACCATGTCGAAGGTCAAGGAACAGGTCCAGGAGCTGATCGAGAAGCGCGTCCTGCTCGAGAAGGGCGGCGGCGAAAAGGCCATCGAGAAGCAGCACGGGCGAGGCAAGTGGACCGCCCGCGAGCGCATCGACTACTTCTTCGATCCCGGCTCGTTCATGGAGATCGACCTCTTCGTCAAGCACATCGGCCGCGAGCTCGGGATGGCCGACCGGAACATCCCGGCCGACGGCATCATCATCGGCACGGGCAAGGTGGACGGCCGCCCCGTGGCCGCGTTCGCCGAGGACTTCACCTGCATGGGAGGCACCTTCGGCGAGCGGCACGGCAAGAAGATGAACAAGATCATCGAGTTCGGGATGCGCAACGGCATGCCCGTCGTGGGGCTCTCGGACTCGGGCGGTGCGCGGCTGCAGGAGAACATGGGGCCGCTGTCCGAGTACGGCAAGCTCTTCTACCTGAACTGCACGGCCTCGGGCGTGGTTCCACAGATCGCGGTGCTCCTCGGGCCCGTGGCGGGCGGGCAGGCGTACTCGCCGGGCCTGATGGACTTCTTGATCATGGCGCGAAACTCCGCCGTCACGTTCATCGCGGGACCGCCGCTCGTCAAGGCGGTGACGGGCGAGGAGATCGACGCCCAGAGCCTCGGCGGGCCGGACATGCACTCCACCGTGAGCGGCGTGTGTCACGTCGTGGCCGAGGACGACAAGGATGCGCTCGACAAGACGCGCGAGCTGCTCTCGTACCTGCCCAGCTCCAACCGCTCGGAGCTGCCCTTCGTCGACACGGGTGACGATCCGGAGCGCAGGTGCGAGGAGGTCTACGACATCATCCCGGACGAGCGGGACACGCCGTACGACATGCACGACATCATCCGCCAGATCGTTGATTCGGGAACGTTCTTCGAGACCCACCGCGACTATGCCCGCTCGATGATCACCTGCTTCGCCAGGCTCGACGGCATGACGGTCGGCATCTATGCCAACAATCCCATGGTCGTCGGCGGTGCCATCGACGTGCCCGCGGCCGAGAAGGCCGCACGCTTCATCCGCTTCTGCGACGCTTTCAGCATCCCCGTCCTGAGCCTGGTGGACACCCCGGCCTATCTCATCGGCTCGACGCAGGAGAAGCTGGGCATCATCTACAAGGGGGCGAAGCTGCTCCACGCGATCAGCGAGTGCACGGCGCCCCAGATCACGGTCTACATCGGCAAGGCGTACGCCGGCGGGTACCTGGCGATGGGTTCCAAGGACTTCCGCGTGGACTACGTGTTCGCCTGGCCCACGGCCTCCATCGCGCTCGTGGGGCCGAAGGGCACCGTCAACGTGGTCTTCGGCAAGGAGCTCAAGGCCGTCGAGGACAAGCAGGAGCGCAAGGAGCTCAGGGCGCAGCGCGAGCAGGAATTCATCGACACGTACATGAACATCTACTACCCCGCGGGTCTGCAGAACATCGACAGCGTCATCGATCCGGCGGACACCCGCAAGATCCTCATCAAGGCGTTCGAGTCCCTGGAGGACAAGGAGATGGATCTGCCGTGGCGCAAGCACGGCAACATCCCCCTGTGAGGCAACAATGGCAACGAGCAAGGAAAAACTGGCTCTCCTGCAGAAGGAGAGTGCGCGACTCAGGAAGGGCGGCGGCGACAAGGCCATCGAGAAGCAGCACTCATCGGGCAAGCGCACGGCGCGCGAGCGCCTCGACCTGCTGTTCGATGCGGGAACGTTCCAGGAGACGGGCCTGTTCGCCAAGCACCGCTGCACCAACTTCGGCATGGACCAGAAGGACCTGCCGGCCGACGGAGTCGTGAGCGGCTCCGGTGCGGTGAACGGCCGCCTCGTGTTCACGGCGAGCCAGGACTTCACCGTCGTGGCCGGCACCGCGGCCGAGGTCCACTGCCGCAAGTTCTGCCAGTCCATCGATGAGGGGATGCGCTTCGGCGCCCCCGTCGTCCTGTTCGAGGACTCGGGCGGCGCGCGCATCCAGGAGGGCGTGGACTCCCTCAACGGCTACGGCGAGATCTTCTACCGCAACACACTGGCGAGCGGCGTGGTGCCACAGATCGTGGTCGTCGCGGGCCCGTGCGCGGGCGGAGCGGTGTACTCGCCGGCGCTGTGCGACTTCGTCATCATGGTCAAGGGCACGGGCCAGATGTTCATCACGGGCCCCAAGATCATCAAGGAGGTGATGGGCGAGGAGGTGTCCATGCAGGATCTCGGCGGCGCCGAGGTCCATGCCGCGAAGAGCGGCGTCGCCCACTTCATGGCGGAGACGGAGGAGGAGGCGCTCGAGATCGTCAAGAAGATCCTTTCCTACCTGCCGTCGAACAACCTCGAGGATCCGCCCCGGGTGAGGATGGCATCCGCGCCGGCCAGGCCTGCGCTCGAGCTCAACACCCTCGTCCCCGACGATCCGCGCACGCCGTACGACATGAAGAAGATCATCGAGCTCGTGGTGGACGAGGGCTCCTTCTTCGAGGTGAGCGAGCGGTTCGCGCGCAACTTCATCATCGGCTTCGCCCGGATCGCCGGCATGAGCGTGGGCATCTTCGCGAACCAGCCGCAGGACAAGGCGGGCTGCCTGGACATCGACGCCTCGGACAAGGCGGCGCGCCACATCCGCTTCTGCAACGCGTTCAACGTCCCGCTCGTGAACTTCGTGGACGTGCCGGGATTCCTTCCCGGCGTGGCCCAGGAGCACGGAGGCATCATCCGCCACGGAGCGAAGATGCTCCACGCCTACTCGGCGGCTACGGTCCCGAAGGTGACGATCATCATCAAGAAGGCCTACGGCGGCTCCTACCTCGCCATGTGCTGCAAGGCGCTCGGAGCCGACAGGGTGCTCGCGTGGCCCACGGCCGAGATCGCCGTCATGGGAGCCGAGATGGCGGTGCCTCTCATCTTCCGCAAGGATCTCAAGGCGGCCGACGATCCGGAGGCGAGGCGCAAGGAGCTCCTCGAGGAGTACAAGGAGAAGTTCTCCAACCCCTACCGGGCGGCCGAGAGGCTCCAGGTGGACGAGGTGATCGTGCCGGCCGAGACGCGCAAGCACGTCATCAGGGCCCTCGACATCACGAAGAGCAAGCGGGAGACCATCCCCGCGAAGAAGAACGACAACATCCCGCTGTAGCACGGGAGGGACCGACATGAGCGACGAGAAGAGCCAGGGCAGCGCAGGCGAAATCGAACCCGAGGCGGCCGCGGCCATCGTGGCTGCCGTGATCCTGCACCGCTCCTCGGTGGAGTGCGAGGTTCAGCTCCTCGAGGGCGGCGAGAGCGATCAGGGCTTCTGGGGGCGCTCCGGGCGGGCGGGCACCTCGTCGGTGCTCTCTCACAGGCCGCGCCGGGCCGGATGACCAACGGAGGATGCGATGAGCAGCTGGAGAATAAGAGTGGGCACGAGGAGCTTCGACGTCGCCGTCGAGGAGCACGGCTACGGCGAGTACTCGGTGTCCGTCGATGGTGAGAGCCACAAGGTCTCGGTCCAGGAGGCGGACTGGGGCATCCACATCCAGGTGCCGGGCGGGTCGTCCTACCCGGTCGTGTCGAAGCCGGCGCCCGTGGTCCGCACGCCGCCGCTCGAGCGGGTCGCCCCCGACGTCAAGGCGAAGCCGCCGAAGAAACCGGCCCCGGCGCCGGCGAAGCCGGCCCCCACAGTGGTGATGACCGGCAACACCATCCCCTCGCCCATGCCGGGCAAGGTGGTGAAGATCCACGTCGAGGTGGGCTCCGAGGTCAAGGCCGGCGATCCCGTCTGCGTGCTCGAGAGCATGAAGATGGAGAACACGGTGAGCGCGCCGCGCGACGGCAAGATCGCGAAGATCCACATCAAGCTGGGCGACGCGCCCAACACCGGCATGCCCATCGCCGAGTACGCCTAGCCCCCCATCCAGCTGCGCTGGGCCAGATTCCCGCTGCGCTGCTTTTCCGCTGCGCTGAGCTTGTCGAAGCGCAACGCACCGTGGCCATGACGAAGGTCAATGGAGACGCAACAGCGAACGCACGCTCCCGGGATTCGATGACATCAAGTGGTTCGGTGACCTCATGGAGCCGAGGTTCCCTGCGGTGAGCAGCTCTCAGAGCACCTCGACGGCGGCGGGCAGGTTTGACTGATTAGAGATCTTTCTCGTAGACGCGGTACGTCTTGTACCGCTGTCCGCCCATCAGCTCGATCCCCCGGTTGATCTTGTCGTTGTCCTCGAGCGTCCAGCCCAGCTCGCCGCCGGTGAGGCCGAGCTTGAGGCCGGCCATGTGCAGCTCGTGGTAGAGCAGGACCGAGAGGGTGCGAAGCGCCCCGCCGCGGTGCTGCTTCTTGATGCCGAGGATGAGCAGCCGGCCGGTCCTGGGCGGGTTGAAGCGCATGTTCCACTTGAAGCGCAGGAGGTCCAGGAGGCTGTTGCATCTGCCCATGCGCCTGAGCACGTCGTTGTAGTTGAGCATGCCCCAGGCCACGGCGATGGGCTCGCCGTGGTGCTCGGCGAAGATGATGAGAGAGGGCTCCACCACGTGCTTGAGGTCTTTCGCGGCCTTGGCGGCCTCTTCGCTGCCCACGGGCGTGGAGCCCCAGTTCTCGGCCCAGGCGTCGTTGTAGACGTCGATGAGGATCTGGACGTCACGCTTGATGTTGTTCATGTCGAGGGGGCGGATGGTCAGGCCCTCGATCTTCCTGCCCTCCTCGACCATCATCATGACGAGCTCGTTCAGGTCGCCGACCGTGTAGCGCCAGGCATAGAGGTCCTTCGCCTTCTCGTATCCCAGGTCCTGGAGGTGGCCGTCGTGGTGGGGCAGCGAGTGCGCCATCATGATGTAGGGAGGGTGCTCGAAGCCGTCCACGAGCACGCCCGCCTCCTCCTGCATGTTGAAGGAGATGGGCCCGCGCACGCGCCGGCGGTCGTGCGCTCTGAGCCACCGCTCGGCGGCCTGGGTGAGCGCCTCGCTCACCTCGGCGTCGTCCGTGAACTCGGGAAAGCCGAAGAAGCCCATGCCCGGGCCGTACTTGCGGTCGTGGGCCCCGTTCGTGTGGGCGGTGATGCGGCCGACGGGCCGGCCGTCTCGCTCGGCGAGGAACATGCCAACAGCGGCCTGCTTCCAGAACGGATTCTTCTCGGGGTTGAAGGCGTCCCTGCGCTCCGCCAGGATCGGGGGGACGAAGGCGGGGTCCTGTCCGTAGAGATCGTGCACGAGCAGGATGAAGCGGTCCACGTCCCTTTTGTTGCGCGGGTCGATCTGCCGGATCTCGAGTCCCACGCTGGTCACTCGATCGCGGTGGTGCCGAGGTCGAAGGCCGCGACGTTCACGGCGCGCCTCGCTTCGTCCGGCAGGTCCTCGAGCACGGTCCGCAGCAGGGCGGAGTCGAAGGGCAGGAGGTCGAGTGCGGCGAGCGCGCCCAGCATGACGGGCCCCACGGCCTTCACGTTGCCCGCCTGCGCGGCCAGGGCTGCGGCGTCGAGCCTGTGCGTCCGGGCGGCCAGCTTCTCGACCGGGCCGAGGAGGCTCTCCACGTCGGGGTACGTGCCGCCCATCGACGTGAGGACGTAGGGCACGATGCGGCTCGTGGATGCGATCACGATCGTGTCGGGGCCGACGAGCGGAGAGGACCGGGCCGTCTCCATGGGCTCGAATCCCACGAGCACGTCCGCCTCGCCGGGCTCGATCACGGGGCTGCGGACGTCTCCCAGGAGGACCTGGTTCGTGACCGCGCCGCCGCGCTGGGCCATCCCGTGCAGGGCGGCCACGCGCACGGGAACGTCCGAGCGGATCGCGGCCTCGCCGAGGACGCGCGAGGCGGTCTGCGTGCCCTGGCCTCCCACGCCCGCGAAGTGGATGCGGAGGCTCACGCTGCGCCTCCGGCGGGACGGATCGCTCCGTTCGGGCACACGAGGGCGCAGACGCCGCACCCGTTGCAGAGTTTTGCGTCGATCCTGATGAGGCCGTCACCGTCCCGGTAGAAGGCCGGGCATCCGAACGTGGTGATGCAGGCGTCGCAGCGCGCACAGGAGCCGCAGTTCAGGCAACGGGAGGCCTCCTCGAGGCTTTGGTCGTGCGAGGCGCCGGTCTGCACCTCGTCGAAGCTGCCCCGCGCCCTGGCGGGCGGGATCGATGGCATCTCGAGCCGCGGGATCCTCTCGAGGTCGTCGGGGACGAGGTCGGCGGCGCTGGAGCCGTCCGCGGACGCGCGGAAGAGCGGGCGCTCGGGCACTGCATCGCCCTGCAGCATCCTGTCGATGGCGCGCGCGGCGGTGCGGCCGCCGGCGATGGTGCCGACCACCGTGGCCGGGCCGAGGACACCGTCGCCGCCCGCGAACACTCTTGGATCGCTCGTCGCGCCCGTGATGTGGTCCACGTCGATAAAACCGATCGCTCGTCGCGCCCGTGATGTGGTCCACGTCGATAAAACCGTCCTGCGTGAGATCTGCGCCCGCGTAGTCGGCCGGGCCCTGCCCGATGGCCACGATGATGCCGTCGGCCTTCAGTTCGAAGGTGGTTCCTTCGACCGGAACGGGCCTCCTGCGCCCGTCCTCGTCGGGCTCGCCCTGCGAGGTGCGCTGGCATCGCAGGCCGACCACACGGCCGTCGCGCGCGAGCACCTCGAGGGGCATGACCTGGACGTCCAGTCCCACGCCCTCGTCGCGCGCGCGCTCCACCTCGTGAGCGGCGGCGGGCATCTCCCCGGCCGTGCGACGGTAGAGAACCGTGACGTTTTGCGCGCCGAGCCTGAGAGCCGTGCGCGCGCCGTCCATGGCCGCGTCTCCGCCGCCGATGACGAGGGTGCGCTTGCCCACGTCGGGCCGCTCTGCGGATGCGACCTTCTCGAGCAGATCCATGACGTCCATGACGCCGGGCGCGCCGTCGCCCTCGATCTTCAGGCTCCTGCCCCGGCCCGCTCCGAGGCCGAGGAACACTGCGTCGAAGCCGTCCAAGAGAAGGCTCTTCGTCGTGAAGTCTTTGCCAAACCTCTGGCCCGTCCTCAGCGTCGGTCCGAGAGCCAGGATGTCCTGCACGTCGCGCTCGATGACGTCCCGGGGCAGGCGGAAGGCCGGGATGGCCGAAGAAAGGAGCCCGCCGGCCCTGTCCCTGGCCT